>JBEEHU010000117.1:0-4928 GCA_041167565.1 Verrucomicrobiota bacterium
CTTCGGCATGGTCTACCGAGTCGCGCAACAGTTCGCCCTGGCCCGCGGGTAAGCCGGGAAAGCGGGGATAGCCGGTGGCATCGGCGTTATTCCCGAGCCAAAAATTTATGCCGCCGTGGGCGGAGAGGAAAACCGGATCTCGCGCCACGAAGTAGTTGTGGATCCAGCAGGGGGACGCCCCGGCGAGCACACCGGCGAAAAGCACCGCCACAGCAGTGCTTTTGGCAGCAAGCGGCAGACGAGCCAGACGAACGAAGAGTGCCACCAAAAACAGCGGAAGCAGAAAGAGGATCGTGGCGACACCCATGGCTGTGAAGCCGATGAGAACGCCGTAAGCAAACCAGAGTGGCCGTGCCGGCATGTTGTCGGTGCCGACGATTTGCCAGACCAACAGCCAAAACACGAAGACCGCGCCTGCAGTCGGCATAAGGATAGCGGAGTAAGCCTGGGCGGGAACGAAGAAACACCAACCGCCGGCAGCAATTATACCGCCGAAGTTTGCGACTTCGCTCCCCTGGAAGCGGCCTCTGATCGCCCGAAGAGTAATTTTATAAATGACGACGGCGGTCCCGGCATCCAGGCAGGCTTGGAAGAAGCCCGGAACAAACGGGCCATAGCCAAAGATCCGGTAGAGAAGTGCGACGAGAAACGGGTACAGGGGCAAGCCGGAAAAGGCCTGGTGATCGGTCCATCGTCCGTGCAGAATCTGTTTGGCCCATTCATCGTAGAAATGCATGTCGCTCCCGGTCGGCAGCAATAAGGGCGACGACGCCAGGCGGATAAGCACGACTAGCCGGACAAGGAAAACTGCCGCGAAAACGTAGTGAGCCGCGCTGAGCGAAGCGGGCATCAACTTCTGGAAAACCCTCAGTCGGCTCGAATCGGTCACGGAGGAATACTCATGCAGTGGGAGCCGGCCGGGAGGCCCGAAGAACTGTAAAAACCGGAGCTATTGGCATTAACGCTGCTTTAAAGGCGAACACATCCGCGGTGGGTATCGTGGATCGCAGTCAAACAAACAAGAGATAAAAAGAAAGCAAACAGCATGTTAAACAAATTCAATAAACGCCGCGGGGGCTTCACCCTCGTGGAAATCATGATCGTCGTGGCGATCATCGCTTTGCTGGCGGCGATTGCGGTGCCCGGATTCCTCCGCGCTCGTAAACGTTCCCAAGCAAGCCGCATCATCAACGATCTCCGCCTGATCGACTCCGCAGTCGACCAGTATGCGATCGAAACCAACAAGGCCAGTGGCTCTCCGGTGCTCGTCGCCGATTGGACTAACTACCTGAAAAAAGGCACGAACCTGTATTTGAAGGGGTTGGACATCCTCGGCAACGCTTATGGCGATCAGACCGTGGACACCCTCCCGAAGGTCAACTCGGTGACACGCGCTGCGTTGTCAGACGTGACCGACAGCGCCTTTTGGTCGCCTTACAACTAAGAATCTGACGATTCATTCTCCTGTCATCGGCTCGCTGGTGGCAGGGAATGAGTTGTGAGAAACAAGACTTGGAAGTCCTGCCACTCGCTCCTCGCCCTAATAAAAAACAGAAAGACTCCTTAGTATGCTAAAGAAACTCACGACAAAACGCGCCGGCTTTACGTTGGTGGAAATCATGATCGTGGTTGCGATCATCGCCTTGCTCGCCGCCATTGCCGTTCCGGGATTCCTCCGGTCGCGCAAGCGCTCGCAGGCATCGAAGATCCTTAACGATCTACGCCTGATCGACGCGGCCGTTGACCAATACGCGATCGAAACTGCCAAAGCATCCGGCTCGTCCGTGCTTGTCACGGATTGGACTAACTACCTGAAGAAAGACACGAACCTGTTCGTCACAGGCAAGGATCTCTTCGGGAACGACTACGGCGATCAGACCGTGGATACGCTGCCTTCCGTCCCCTCGGCCGCGCGCGCCACGTTGTCCGATGTGACCGATAGCGCCTTCTGGTCTCCGTATAACTAAAGTTTGCGGGGAGCCTTGCAATGAGAGCGTCCTTTCGCCCTGCGGAAGGACGCTCTTGCGCTTTTACTCTGTCGCTGTCGCGGTCGTTGCCCATATCCAACTCAACTCTCCTTACCTGAAATGTTGTCCGCTGCTGCTACTCATGGCGCTGCTCCGACCTCGGGACCTATGCCTTTGTTAAGGCGGCTGAGGGAACTGATGTTCCGAACCCCGGTTCAGTGCGTTCTACTTTTGCTCTGCGGGTTCGCCGTTCGCTTTCCAGCTTTGCAAGGCCAGCTGATCTGGGACGACGACTACCTGGCGAAAGCGAATCCGTTCATAAAAAGCCCGCTCTTCGTTTTCGAGGTCTTCAAGCATTCGCTCTTTCCGGAATCTTTTGCCGGGCATTACCGGCCGGTCCAGAACATATCCTTCATGCCGGATTACTGGTTATGGAACGATAACACCTGGGGCTTTCACTTCTCCAACATCTCATGGCATGTCGGTAGCAGCTTGCTCCTTTTTTTCCTGCTCCGAAGCTTGCTGCCTTCGCTAACTCGCTCAAGTGAGTCTCCCGCAGTGCGCGATGACTCAAAGGCAAAGCGCTTCGGCTTCATCGCCTTTATGGTCGCCTTACTCTGGACGGTCCATCCCGTGCATAGTGCGGCGATCGATTATATCTCCGGCCGCGCCGACAGCCTGGCTTTTTTCTTTTGCGCCGGAGCATGGCTGTTGTTCATCAAGGCGCAGCAATCTCTGAGTCGGAGCTGGAGCGCGGCTTGGTATGCGGCAGCGGCGATCTGCGGATTACTCGCTCTTTGTTCGCGCGAGATCGCCGCGATTTGGATCGTGCTCTTTCTCCTGCATCTATTCTGCTTCGAAAAACGCATTGGCTTGCGAACAAAAGTGCTGACTCTTGTTTGCTGCCTTATCGTCATCGGCGCCTACATTGGCTTGCGCCATCTCCCTGAGAACCACAATGGACCTGGTCCTACCAACGGCTGGGGCAAAACTGTCCGCGCGACCCTGATGCTGCGCGCGCTGGGCGACTACAGCCGGCTCCTGACCTTTCCTTCCAACCTGCACATGGAACGGACCATTTTCGATCCTAACATCTATCAAGGTAACGCCGGGTGGCGGGATGCGATCGAAACGGAGTATCTTTCCGTTCTCGGGGTCCTGGTTCTTGCCCTTCTTGTCGTTGGCGCCAGTTGGAAAGGCGCGGGTCGCCCACTTCGAATAGCTGGGGGCAGTTGGTTCCTGCTAGCCTATCTGCCCATCTCGAATGTAGTGGAGTTAAACGCGACGGTCGCCGAACACTGGCTCTACTTGCCTAGCGTCGGCGTTCTTCTCTTTGCCGCCGGGGTAATGTTAGACCTGCCAGTTCGTTTCCAGAAACTCGCTACGACTGTGGCCTGCATCGCCGTCATAGCCTTCGGTTTGCGAAGTTATGGCCGCAGCACGGATTGGGTAACAGCTCAGACGTTTTACGAGCGCACCATCGCGGCCGGCGGCTCAAGCGGCCGGGTCTCGTCCAATCTCGGTCTTATCTATGCGAATCAGGGTGAGTACGTCCGGGCCGAGGCTTTGTTCCGTGAACTTCTCCGGACAAGTCCCGACTATCCGATCGCCCGGAACAATCTGGCTGAAGTCCTCTATCGCCAGGGCAAAAAGGAAGACGCGGAGAAAATCTTCAGCGCCTCAGCTAAAGCAGCCGAGCAGAGCCGAAAGGAGTATCCGCGCACCTGGATCGCCGCTTTGAACATGGCCCATCTGCGTCATAACAATCACGATGACACCGCGGCACTCGAGATCACCGCAAAAGCCCGGAAAGATTATCCGAATACGTGGCAAATCATTAGCTTCGAGTCGGAGATCCTTCAATCGAGCGGCAAACCGGAAGCCGCGCTCGCCCTTGTCCAATCCTATGTGCGCGATAACTGGTGGCATTATCCCGCCACGCTCGCGTTGGGCCGCCTCCTCGCGCAGATGGGCGACGGAAAAGGCGCGGAGGCTGTCTTGAATCAGGCGTCACGGCTCGACGTCCACGAGGTCGAGGCATTGAACCTGATCTCCTCGATGCAGCTTCGGCAGAATCGCCTTCACGATGCTCTCGCGACGCAGCAACGCGCTACCGCCAGACAGCCGGACGAGCCGCGGCAATACTCGCTCCTCTCTGACCTCCTCGAAAAAGCAGGGCAGAAAGATCAGGCGCGCATCGCGATGGCAAATGTGGCGCGGCTCCACGCGCTCGTCGGCAGCGAACCCAAATCGCTTCCGCCGGTCGTGCGCTGAATTAGCGCGGAACCAGGCCGCTGGCCTATTCGCGCTCGCGGCGCGGCATGATAAGCTCCAGCGCCATGCAGATCATTGTGCTCGGCGCCGGCGCAATCGGCAGTCTTTACGGCGCGAAACTCGCCGCCGCCCACGACGTTCTCCTTATCGGCCGGCCGGAACATGTTTCCTCGATTGATGCGCGAGGTTTGCGGATTGAAGGCATCGAGTCGCGAACCGTGCGAATTCCTGCGGCCAACACGGTGACGCAAATCAACCCTGATACCTTGATCTTGTTGACGGTGAAAGTGACGGACAGCACTGCTGCGCTCGAGCCAATCGCGCGGTTGATCCGCAATGACACGACTATCGTCTCGCTCCAGAACGGACTCGGCAGCGAGCAAATTGCGCGGGCCGCTTTGGGCGAACGCGGCGTCGTTCTCCGCGGCATCACGCAGTTCGGCGCGATTTTTGAAACTCCCGGCGCCATCAAATACATGGCCGCCGGTTACACCATCATCGAACAGCATGAGCGAAGTGATCGAATCGCCCAAGTCCTCACGGCTGTCGGCTTGGAATGCCGTATCTCTTCGGACATAGCGGCCGATGTTTGGCACAAGACGGTCTTCAACTGTGTGGTTAACCCGATCACTGCCATGCTTGGTTGCGATGTCGGCGGCATTGCCAATCCGCAGCTCGCTCCGCTGA
>JBEEHU010000118.1:0-19619 GCA_041167565.1 Verrucomicrobiota bacterium
TTGGAATCACGGACATCGATCCGTTGCAATTCGGACTCATCTTTGAGCGCTTCCTCAATCCCGAGCGGGTTTCGCCACCCGATATCGACGTCGATTTTTGTAAAGAGCGCCGCGGCGAAGTGCTCGAATACGTCCGGCAAAAATATGGCGACCGCCGCGTTTCGCAGATCGTCACCTTCAACAAAATGAACGCGAAAAGCGCGGTGCGCGACGTGGGTCGCGTGATCGGGCTTTCTTACGGCGAAGCGGACCGCCTCGCGCGCATGATTCCGGCGGGACCTGGCCAACAAAATATCACCCTGGCCGAGTCGGCCCTGGCTAATCCTGAGCTGCGGCGCGCGATTGAGACCGAACCGGCCACGCGGCAATTGTGGGACCACGCGATCCTGCTCGAAGGACGTTCGCGCAATTTTGGAGTGCACGCGGCCGGCATCGTCATCGGCGATCGCGATCTTTCGGAATACGTCCCGCTCCGGCGCGATCCGAAAGAAAAGGAAGTCATCACCCAATATCCGCTGGGGCCGCTGAACGATCTCGGCTTGCTCAAGATGGATTTCCTCGGGCTCAGAACGTTGACGGTTTTGCACGACGCCGCCGAGCTGATCTGCCAGCGCGCGCCCGATTTCTCGCTCGAGAGTATTCCGATCGACGACGCCGCGACTTTCGCGCTGCTCAACCGCGCTGAAACAATCGGCATCTTCCAGTTGGAAGGCGGCATGACCGGGTTCTGCAAGCAATTCGATTTTAAAGCGATCGACGACATCATCGCCTTGAGCGCGCTCTATCGGCCGGGCCCGATGGACCTGATCCCCGATTACATCAAGCGGAAGAAAGGCCTCGCGAAAATCAGATACGAGCATCCGCTGCTCGAGGAAGTCTGCGCCGACACCTACGGCGTCATGATTTACCAGGAACAGGTCATGGCGGCGGCGAGCCGGCTGGCCGGCTACTCGTTAGGCCAGGCCGATTTGCTTCGGCGCGCCATGGGGAAAAAGGACAAGGAAAAAATGGCGAGGGAACGCGCGAATTTCATCGAAGGTTGCGCGCGCGAAAACAAAATCCCGGAGAAAAAGGCGAATTCGATTTTCGATTTGCTGGAGAAATTCGCCGGCTACGGATTCAACAAGAGCCACAGCGCGGCCTACGGATTGATCAGTTATCAGACCGCCTACTTGAAGGCGAATTATCCGGTCGAGTTCATGGCCGGTTTGTTGAGTAACGAGATTAACAACACCGACAAAATCTCGACGTTCGTCGGTGAGTGCAAACGGATGGGGATCCCGATTCTGCCACCGGATGTGAATCGGAGCGGGTTGAAATTCAGCCCGGAAGTTTCTGCTCTAGCGGCGGTCAATGACCGCCGAAAGGAATCTGACAGCGCATCGAAGCCTCTGGAAGAAGAAGGGGACGGCGGTCATAGACCGCCGCTACAAGGGGAAGCAAACGCGATCCGCTACGGGCTCGCGGCGATCAAGAATGTCGGCCAGGGAGCGATGGAGATGGCGATCCAAGAGCGCGAGGCGCGGGGAGAATTCACTTCGCTGGAAGATTTTTGCCGGCGACTGGATTCGCGGATCGCGAACCGCAAGATGCTCGAGAGCCTGGTGAAATGCGGCGCGTTTGATTTCCTTGGCCGCGAGCGCGCGGAATTATTTGGCTGTATCGACGAGTCACTGGCCGCGGCTTCGGCCTCGCACAAAGACAGGGCGAGCGGACAGGTTTCGCTCTTCGACGATCTTCCGCCACAGGCTCCGAAGCCAACCAGCCGCCGCGTAGTTCCATGGACCGAACACGAAAAAATGTCGTACGAAAAGGAGCTGCTCGGTTTTTATGTCACTGGGCATCCGCTCGATGCCTATGCCGCTATCCTTTCCGAAGGGAGCTATCAGACGATTATTTCGCTGAACGAATTGCCTGACCGCGCCGCTTTCCGGATCGGCGGCGCGATCGTGCAAGTGGACAAGAAGTTCACCAAGAAAGAGGGCAAACCATTTGCCGTCGTCTGGCTCGAAGATCTGACGGCGACGCTCGAAGTTGTTTTGTGGAATGAAGTTTACGTAAAGCTTTCCGACGCGCTCGTGCTCGGGCGCGTGCTCGCGGTGCAGGGCACGCTCGACAAGCGGGACGACGCCCTGCGTGCGGTCGCGCAGAAGGCGAAGATCCTCAGCGCATCCGACAACCAGGGGCGTTTGCCTAACGAATCCAATGGCAATGGTCACGCCGCAGAATCAGCGCCGCTTGTCTTGTATTTTTCACCAGCGGCGGGCGCGGACGAATTTCGGCAGGTCCAATCGCTTCTGGCGACATCACCAGGCGCGTGTCCGGTCAGGTTGGTATTTGGCCGGTCCGGCGGTGAATCCCTGCAGATGGATGCCGGCCTAACGCTCCGCGTGAATTTGACGCCGGAATTGCGCGAGAAACTCGCGCCCTGGTTGCAGCGCGAAGTGATGGCGACGTCGGCCAGCTAGAGCGGGAATTATCTCGGAAAGGAATCGGGCGCTGCACGAAGCGTAAAGGTCTTTCCCTTCGAGCCAGCTTCGGAACAAAAAAGAAACATCCGTGGCGAACTAATTGGGGTCTCGAGAGGATCGTTGACGCGTTCCGCGCGCAACGAGATCGTCCACGCCGGGCTGAAGAGGCTTCCGCGAAAATCAATCTCACGGACAGGCTGAAATGGCGCGGACCGACCCGGAATGCCGGAGAATTCGACGCCAGCGATACAATCGCCGGTTTCGAACGAATTCGAATCGAGCAGGGTCGCGCTCGGAAGAATTTTCACCGCAACGTCCGACAGGTTGCCGAAGTCAATTTCTCCGGCCCCCCAAAACTGACCGCCGCCTTGTTTGACCTGCGCGAAGTCCATGGTGCCGGTCTGCCCTTTAAAGGTCACCCGCGTCGAGAGCGACGCGCCAACGCCAAATTTCCCGGCGATTAACTGGAGATCGCCGAGCAAGCGGGGGTGGCCTAACGAATCGGATAAACCGAGCCCGCCGCTCAGGATCCCCTCGTGGAAAATTCCGCGCGAGAGATAATTCGGCAGTTTCGCCAGGAAGATCGCGGGAAAACTGAATGTCGCGGAGAGCGGACCATCCGTTTTGAAACTGTAGCTCGATTCCGCTTTTTCGAGCTGAAGCGAAGTCGTCCCTTCAAGCCTAACGGGATCAGAGCCAGAGGGAGTCGCGTTTGCTTTCACGTTGAGAGATCCAAGCGCGAGGCGTGCTTCGAGGTCGGCCGACAAACGCGGCTGATTGTCCCAAACGAAATCGCGTAACTGAAACGCGCACCTGCCTTCGAGAGACGCCGGCGTCCCATAAAGTTCGATTCTGCCCGCGACCTGGCCCGAGGTACTGGACTTCGATGTCATCGCGCCGGCCAGCTCTGCCAGATCAGTCGGTTCGACCGTCACGTCGACATCGAAATGCGGGTCGTCGCTCCAGGAGGCGAGCCAATTGTCTTGCGCGAGAATTTTTGAGATGGACACCGGAATAAAAACGTTGCCCTGCAATTTCGTCTTGCCGTTCAAAGCCAGACGCAGCGTTTGCAGTTGAAAGTAGTCCTTTGCAATCGTGACGAACGCGCTCAGATCCGCGCGCTCGTTCCAGAGATGAAAGCGGCGGAAGAAAATATCGTCGCGTGAATAGTCGAGTTCCCATTCGCCTTCGAACGGAACCAGGTCTTGTCCGATGATTCGAAGGTTCCGACCGCGCACATGGCCGGATCCGTAGTGTTCTTGCACATGTCCGGATCGGTAGTTCTCTCCAGGCATGCCGGTGCCTTTCCACTCGATGGCGAGCGAACCCTGGAACGGCAGGCGCAAAAAGCTCTCCCCAAGGACACCTGTATAATCTGAAAGTTCGTCGACCGAAGCTTGAACCGTCGCCGTGTAGGAATGGTCCTCAGTAATATTGTATTTGCCCTCGGCCCGGAAAAAATCGTCTTTCCGGCGAAGCTCGAATTCCTCCAGATCAAGATGCGTTTCCCTAAGCCCGAGTTTGATTTCGACCGACTCAACAGGCGACCGGAACAGGACGAGCGACCGACCGCTGGCTGAAAAATCGCCGCCGAGCTTTCCTTGTCGCGTGCTGACGCTGCCATGCGCGGCGAGGTTGCCGGCGAAATCGGATGGGCTTTGGCCGAAGAGCCGCGCGAACTCGCCGAGGTCGTTGAGGGAAGCGGAGACATCACAACGAAAATCGGGGTTGAGCAGATCCGTCCATCGCTCCGGCAAACCGAACTCGCCGCTGAGCGTGAGCTGATTGTTGCGTTGCTTAACGTAAAGCTGCTCGATCTGCACCTCGCGGTTATGCAGCGAAGTGCCCACCATGATTGTATCCGCGGTGCGATCGCGCCACGTCAGCCCAGTCACCTCCGCCCAAATTGCCGCGGTAGCGTGGCGAAGATCGGTCGCTTCGCCACGGAAGGTGAATTTACACGCGCGCACCGAACCGCTCGCGCGATTCGTCCAGTCCAGCGCGTCGGACATTTGCGCCAGCGAAATTCCCGATGCGCTCCCGGCCACGTCCCAGGTCCTTTTCTCACCCTGATCGTCACTCACGACGCTCGCGCGAATTTTCCCGCCGAACGCGTCGACGTTCATCTCCAACCCGATCCGGCTCTGGCCAATTTGAGAGAGATCAATGGTGATCGCGTCGAGATCGAGGCCGCGCATCAAAGAAACAGCGCCGACTGTGAGCCGGCTCTCGTGCCAGGAAGTCGCGCCCCGCAGTTGCGAAAAACTCTTCTGGAACCAGGGAGAAGAAATCGTGATCGCCTCCGCGCTAAAAACGCCGGTCTCCATCTGCGACCCGGACAGCGTGCCCTGCTTCAGATCGACGATCGTGTTTTGGTTTTCGACGTGAAGCGCGACCCCGGAAAATTTGAAATTATCGGCCAGGAGATCTTCTAGAAAGTGCCAGGCAAACCGCTGCGGTGGCGCGGTGGCTTGTGGATTGCGGCGGACATCGACCGTGATTCCGTCGGCCGAGAGTGTGCGGAGAACGCGGCCGCTCGCGCTGGTGAAAATGGCGGTGAGATTCAAGGCGAATTCCAGGCGTGGCGTTGACGCGTCTATTCGGAACGGCGCGGCCGAGTCGCTCGTGATGTGAAGGTCGTGGACGACAACGGGCCGCAGAAACGGGGCCTCGATTTGTCCCAATTCTATTTGCAGTTTTTCCTGAGCAGCGATGCGTGCCACCCACAGACGCAGTCCGCTCGCGACCACGAACGGAGCGAGGAAAACCGTGAGGATGGCGGCGACAATCAGCGCTCCGCCAGACAGGATCAGAAGTCTTTTGAAGCGCATTGCGGCCCAATGCTTTAGCCGGAAAACGGGGAAGCTGAAAGCGGTAAGGTGGATCGGGCGCTCCGTCGCCCGATGCCAGAATGCGCGCCGGCGGCGTGGACTAGTTGCCATCGCGCGACGGAGCGCACGATCCACCTATTCCTTCGGAACCACGGTCAGGAAATTCAGATGCAACGGCCGTCCGGCGTGGATCCGATCGTCGAGCTGTTTTTGTAACGCAGTCTCCGCTTCGGCCAGGACGCCGCTTTCGGCGGCTTTCTGTCGCGCTAATTCCGGAAGGACCGCGAGCTGACCTTCGAGATCTGCGGCGGAGATCCGATTCCAAAATCCATTCTCGAAGGCGAGCACCTCGATCTGTTTTTGCTCCACGCCAAGCACTATCGCGTGCGGCAGGCTGATCGCGATTTCGTCCGGGCGCAGGTCCACCGCGACGTCATGCTGTAAATCGAAGCCTGCTTTCGCCGTGAAGGTGCCGTGCAACTTCATGCGCTTTGTGCTCCCGGCCCAGGTGTGGAGGAATTCGAGTTCGACCTCGATTTGCCGCGAAAGAATCGTCAGCTGCGCCGTAGCCGTCGTGCGTTCGACGTAGACCCGATTATTGATCGTGATGCGCGGTTGGAGCTGCGCGACTTCCACAAACGCATCGCGCACATCGCGGGCGACACGCTCGACTTCCGCCGTGCTTTGCCGGGCGGTGCGCGCCGGCCAGCTTTCCAGACGAAGAAAAATCAGCGTGACCACGGCGGCGACGATGAGCGCCATCAGCGTAAACGCGAGAGGCCAGGAAAATTTTCGGCGAGATGAAAGCGGATCGCGATTCATGAACGCATGCCCCCAAAAAAGTACCGCCCCCCACGTCCGATGGACATGAAGGGCGGCTGTTCCCCCCAGAACGTCTTTTTTCCCTGCGCACGTTTTAGTCCACGTCTTGCGCGCCTGCAAACTATTTTTTTATAGTACTTTTACGGATATCTTTTTGGGACGGGTGCGGCGGTCTGTAATACGTTGGCTGGTGAAACTCGGGCTCCGCTACCAAACGACCTACCGCTACGAGGACGCGGTCGGGTTTTCGCCCCATGACGTGCGGCTGTTTCCGCGGAGCGATCGCTTCAGCCGGGTGCGTCGGCTTGATTTCCACGCGGCGCCCAAAGGGACGGTCCGTTATTCGCGCGATGTTTTCGATAACACCGTGGCTTCCTGTTTTTTTCCGGAGCGATCAAGGGAGCTGGAGTTCCGGCTCGCGATCAACCTGGACCTGGATGAAAAAGATCCGTTCCATTTTATTTTGGAAAGCGGTGCCGTGGAAAGCCCCTTCGAGTACGACGCCGCGGTCGCGCGCCTGCTCGCGCCCTATCGGGAAAGGCAGGTGAAGGAGCGCTTGGTCGTGCCGGGTTGGGACCCGCCCACGAGCCGCAAGCGGCTCGACACCGTCAAAACCCTCGTAGAGCTGACGCGGTTGTTGCACGAATGCATCGGCTACGAGCGGCGGGAAGAAGGGGCAGCGCTTTCGCCGCAGGAAACGCTCCGCCTCGGTCGCGGCGCCTGCCGCGATGTGGCGGTCTTGCTTGCCGAGATTTTGCGGCAGATCGGATTCGCGGCGCGCCTAACGAGCGGTTATTTGCGCGAGAGCGATTCGGAAACGAAACGCGCGGAAGGTTCGTTGCATGCCTGGACGGAAGTTTTCCTGCCGGGAGCGGGATGGATTGGTCTCGACGCGACCAACGGAGTTTTCTGCAATCATAACTTTATCGGCGCGGCCGTCGGTCTGGCGCCTGCCGACATTACGCCGATCAGCGGTGTTTATTTTCACAAGAAGCGGATCCTCGCGCAGATGACGAGCAAGCTGGAGCTGATTAATCTGTGAGAGGAATGACGAAGCGCGAATGACGAATGACGAAGGAATGACGAAGGACGAATGGTTGCGTGGTTCTCGTCATTAGACATTGATTCGTCATTGGTCATTCGGCATTCGTCATTTTTCTCCCATGCTCGCTGAACTTCAGCTCCGGAATTTTCGCTGCTTCGAATCGTTGGCGATCGAGTTCGCTCCCGGTTTCAACTTTTTCATCGGGCGAAACGGGCAGGGCAAAACCTCGATCCTCGAAGCGGCGTGCGTTCTTCTGCGCTTGCAATCCCAACGCAGTTCGACGCTCGCGCCGATCATTCGTTTCGGGCAGAAATCTTTTGCTGTCTCCGGTCATCGCGAAAATCATCTCCTCGGATTTCGTTACAGCGCGTTGCGCCGGAAAGTGTCGCTCGATCAGGTCGAACAACGGCCGCTGGATGAATACCTCCGCCTCGCGCGCGTGGTATCCTTCGCGAACACGGACATCGAGCTCGTCCGGGGATCGTCCGAGACGCGCCGGCGTTATCTCGATTTTCTCGCGACCCAGATCGATCCCCTTTACCGGCCGACGCTGCGCGCTTACGAACGTGCCTTGCGCTCGCGTAACGCGCTTCTGAAATCACCGGACTCTCGCCTGCGCGAGCTCGCGGCCTATGATCCGCCGCTGCTCGCGCACGGGGCGAGGTTAGGAGCGATGCGAGCGCGATTGGTCGAACGGCTCGCGCCTTTGGCGGCGGCGGCCCATCGTGAGATCAGCGGCACGGGCGAAATCTTGGAGCTGCGCTTCACACCAGGCAACGGCGCGGATTTCGCGCGCGACCTGAAGGATTCGCACCAGCAGGAATTACGTCTTCGCCAGACGATCGTCGGCCCACACCGGGACGACATCGAGCTGGTCGTGGAAACGAAACCGGCAAATCAATACGCGTCCGAAGGTCAGCAACGGACGGTCGCGCTCGCGTTGAAGATTGCCCAGGCGCAAATCTTCCTAATGGAGGAAGGCGCACCGCCGTTGCTCTTGATCGACGATATCTTTGGCGAGCTCGATCCCTTCCGCCGGAATGCGCTGCTCGAGCATTTGCCGCCGGGCTCGCAGAAGTTTGTGACGGCGACGACGATGCAATGGCGGGAGAACGAAATCGATGGACCTGTGTTTGAATTGCGGGAGCGGCAACTGGTCCGCAGATAGCACAGGCATTTTTCCTCTTTATGGAAGGCCGAGCTCTGCGAGGCCGCGGGATTGCGACCAGCAGCGGCGTCGCAGAGCTCCGCCCTCCAAAGGCGAGCACGCCATTCCCTGAAAGGGCTTGCGCAAGAGGGCGCGGCGGCTTCTAGTTTTTTCATGCGCAATCTCGGTGATGGCATGCCGCTTAGCCTGGCGGGTTCGCTTTTGGTCGCCCACCCGAACATGCTCGACCCGAATTTCCGGCGCGCCGTCCTCTTCATTTCTTCGCACGACGCCACGGATGGCGCGCTCGGCGTGATTCTCAATCGTCCGCTGGATAAGCAGGTGGCCGATTTAGTGAACGAAACTCCGCCGGATGGGCTCGCGGACGTGCCGGTATTTCTCGGCGGTCCGGTCGGCAAAAACCAATTGATGTTCGCCGCCTTTGAATGGCAGAAAGGCGAGGGACTGAAGCTCAATCACAACGTCGGTGTCGATGAAGCGCACGAACTGGTCGACGAAGATCCGACTTCGATTCGGGCGTTTGTCGGTTACGCCGGCTGGAGCGCGGGGCAGCTTGAAGCGGAGATGAAACAAAAAGCGTGGATCTTGCAGAAGCCGACGCGCGAAGCGCTCGCGCCCGGCCGATTGCCGAAGCTCTGGTTCGAGATCATGCGCGGTCTCGGCCCGTGGTACAAAATGCTCGCTGCCGCACCGGACGATCCGTCTTTGAATTGAAGAAAGTGACGAGTGACATGTGACGAGTGACAAGAAAATCTGATCGCGCGTCGTATTTTTGACTTGTCACTTGTCACTCATCACTTGTCACTGTCTCCGAAATGATCATCGGCGTTCCGAGAGAGATTAAACAGCAGGAGCATCGCGTGGGGCTCATTCCCTCGACGGCAACGACGCTTACCGGCAAAGGTCACACCGTCCTGGTGCAAAAAAATGCGGGCGTTGGCTCAGGTTATCTCGATGACGATTACGTAAAGGCCGGCGCGAAAATCGTCGAGAAAGCAGAGGACGTGTTCGCTCAGGCCGACATGATCGTGAAGGTGAAGGAGCCGCTCAAAGCGGAATGGGGTTTGTTGCGGAGGGGGCAGATTCTTTTCACTTATCTTCATCTCGCCGCGAGCAGGGAACTCACGGATGCGCTGCTCAACTCGGGCGTCACGGGCGTGGCCTACGAGACGATTCAGGTGGGCAACAAGTTGCCGCTGCTCGAGCCGATGAGTGAGATCGCCGGGCGCATGTCGGTGGTGATGGGCGCGTATTACCTGGCGAAGCACAATGGCGGCAATGGCGTCCTGTTAGGCGGCGTGCCGGGCGTGTTGCCGGGTCGTGTGGTGGTAATCGGCGGGGGAACCTCGGGCGTAAATGCGGCACGCATGGCGCTCGGATTGAAAGCGGACGTGATCATTCTCGAAGTCGATGGCGAGCGGATGCGTTCGCTGGATTTGGCGATGCCGAATGTGAAGACGCTCTACTCGAACGAAGCGAATCTGACGGAGTTGATGCCGACGACCGACCTGTTGATCGGCGCGGTGCTCGTTCCAGGGGCGAAGGCGCCGAAGCTGATCACCCGCGCGATGTTAAAGAAAATGCGGCCGGGCAGCGTTTTTGTGGACATCGCCATCGATCAGGGTGGTTGCGCCGAGACCTCTCGCGCTACGACGCATGAAGAGCCGATTTATGTCGAAGAAGAGGTGACCCATTACTGCGTCGCGAACATGCCGGGTGCATACGCCCGCACCTCCACGCAAGCGCTGAGTAATGCGACTGCGCGGTATGTGGAGCTGCTCGCCGATCTCGGCTTGGAGGGCGCATGCAAAAAAGTCCCCGCGCTGACTGGTGGCATCAACACACGCGATGGGCGCATGACCTACGCCGCCGTGGCCGAAGCGCACGGGCTGAAGTACGAGCCGCCGTTTTAGCGCCCGGCAAACGCCTGCGAAAGTTCAACTTCGGCAAGACCGAAAACTTATTTCGGTTCGATTCAGGCATAGTCCCAAGATGGGCAACCAATCCAACACTATGAAAAAATTAATCTGCATTCTGGCCAGCGCGGCGCTTCTCGGAGCGTGCGAACAAAAAACCGACGTTGTCGCTCCCACATCTCCCGCGCCGGCCAAAACTGAAAACAACACGACCGTCGTCAATCCGGCCTCCACCGTCGTTAAGGAGAAAGAGAAGACGAACACAACAACGAACACCAACACCACCACTGCGGCAACGCCTCCGAATTCGTCATCGTCCACTACGACCACGACAACTTCCAGTCCGAGCCCGTAACCGGACCGGCTCTCTAATTCGAAAGTCTTCCGGCGGCAGGTCCGCCGGAAGACTTTTGCTGTACGGAGATCGGCATCGCGCGATCAAACGCCTCGCATAGCGAGGCCGCTACAGTACAAGAAGGGATGGGAAATCGGCTACGCGCTCTTACTTTTCCGAAAACGAAGCGGCTCGTGCTCCCGGGGGAGTTCGGCCGGGTGAAATCGGAAGGAACAACGCAGGCTGGTCCGCTGCTCGTGCTGGGCGTGTTTGCCCAAAAGGAAGAGAAGTCATTTCGCGTCGGGTTCGTCACTTCGAAACGAGTCGGCGGCGCCGTGATGCGGAACCGCGTTCGCCGCCGGCTGCGGGACATTGTGCGCACGCAACAGGACCGCCTGCGGGACGGTTTTTGGTTCGTGGTGATCGCGCGTCCTGCCGCCGCTCGTGCCAGCTATCGCGAGCTGAAAGATGAGTGGTTGCGCCTCGCGGAGCGCGCTTCTATCCTAGCGCCCTGATGCTTTTTCTCGCGCGTTTTTTCATTCGCGGATATCAACTGCTCCTCTCGCCGGTCCTCTCCTTCCTGGGTGGGCCGGGGTCAGGCTGCCGTTTCGAGCCGAGCTGCTCGGTTTACTTTTTGGAGGCGCTTGAACGTCACGGCTTCCTGCGCGGAACATGGCTGGGCGTCTGTCGCGTGGGTCGTTGCCATCCGTGGGGCGGGCGAGGACACGATCCCGTGCCGCTTCCCAATTCAAATCATCTGGCCTGTGAATAGCCCGGCGGGCGCTTCTTATGGATCGACAAGCATGGATTGCCATTACGCTTTGCGTCCTCGGGCTCGTCGGATGGCAGATTTATTCCGCCACCCATGCTCCGCCGCGCGCGCCGATCACCGCGGCCGCTTCGCCGACTCCGAGTCCAGCCGACGCAGCTACTTCCGCGACTCCTTCGCCAGCTCCGGCCGCTAGTGTCGCTCCTGGAGCGACGGCGACACCGCCTCCATCCGAAACCGCCCCCGTTTTCGCCGAAAAATCCGAGACGCTTGGCAACTCGGATGTCGAATTTCATCTGACGAATCGCGGCGGCGCGATTAGCGAGGCCGTTCTGCTCAATCACGTCGCGGACAACGGCCAGCACGTGGTCTTGAATGGGCCGGACCGCCTGCCGATCGGGGCGATCTTGGAGCAGCCGGAAGCACCGGCCCTTGTCGAATTCGCGATTGCCCGGCAGGACGACGGCAGTGTGCAGTTCGAGCGCAAAACTCCGGAAGGCATAACCGTCCGAAAGAAATTTTTCTTCCCTGCGACCAGCGAGAAAAAAGACAACTTCGTCGCGGAAATGGACGTCGATTTCCGGAACGACGGCACCGCGCCCTACAGCAACCCCGGCTATTTCGTCACGCTCGGTTCGACCCGGCCGATTCACCCCAAAGATATGACCACCTACACGCGCCTCGCCTGGTGCGTCGACGGAAAGGCGAATGGAATCGATGTGAACTGGTTTCCCGCGCAGAACTATCCGTTGGTCGGCGTGCAGAAACGAGAGGCAAAACCGTTCTATCGCGAAAAGGTCAACAACGCGGAATGGGCGGGCATGACGAACCAGTTCTTCACGGACCTCATTACGCCCCTCAGCGCCAAGGCCGTCGAACTTTGGGCGCGGCCCTTCGACATCAAACAGGCCGATGGCGCGACCTTGCAGGGAATGGAAGGCGCCATGGGGATGCCAGGGTTCAAGATCGAGCCGGGCCAGACCGCTTCGTTGCGCTTTCAACTTTACGTCGGCCCAAAACTTTACGGGCGGCTCGCGAAACTCCAGCACGACGAATCCGAGATCATGAACTTCGGGTGGTTCAAACTCGTCAGCCAGTTCCTGCTCAATTTCATGAACCTGATTCATGGATGGGTCCGCGATTACGGCGTCTCCATCATTCTGCTGACGGCCTGCGTGAAGGGAGTTCTCTGGCCGCTCCAGAACAAGGCGAACAAGTCGATGCGCAAGATGTCCGCGCTCGCGCCGAAAATGCAGGCGCTAAAGGAGAAATACAAAGACGACCCAACCCGGATGAACCAGGAGGTGATGAAGCTCTACAAGGAGCACGGAGTGAATCCGGTCGGCGGTTGCTTGCCCATGATGATCCAAATTCCGATTTTCTTCGGGCTCTTCAGCATGCTCGGTCAGGCCGCGGAACTGCGAAACGCTTCTTTCCTTTGGGTCCACGATCTTTCGCAACCGGACACCATCGCCCATATCCCGGGGCTCGGCTGGCCGATCAACATCCTGCCGCTGATCATGGGCGCCACCAACCTCTGGCTCATGCGGATGACGCCCAAGACGGGCGATTCGACCCAGCAAAAGGTCATGATGTTCATGCCGCTGATCTTTTTATTTTTCTGTTACAATTTCGCGGCGGCGCTGGCATTATATTACACGACGCAGAACCTGTTCACGATTCTGCAGCTTTATCAGAACCGGAAACTGCCCGTGCCGGTCCTGGAGAAAGTTGCGCCGACAGGGAAAAAGTCGCGCAAAGGACGACCATGACGCCCAAGGAATTACTCGACACGATCCTCGGCTATCTCGGTTTCGTCGTGCAGATCGACGAGACCCAGAGCGAAGGCGGCAACCCGACCCTTCAGATTTACATGGAGGAAAGCCAGACGCTGATCGGCCGCGACGGCGAGACCCTGGAAGCGATCCAATTTTTGCTCAACCGGCTGATTCAATCCAAGGACAAGGACGCGGCGAAAGTGATTGTCGATTGCGAGCATTATCGCTCGATGCGCGAAGATCGGATCGTGCAGCGGGTGAGGGAACTGGCAGAGCGAGTGCGGATCTCCGGACGCTCGCTCCAGCTCGAGCCGATGAATTCCTACGAGCGCCGCTTGGTGCACAACGCCTTCAAGGACGATCCCGATGTGGCGACCTGGAGTCCCTCCGATTCCGCGCGGATCAAGCAGATCACGCTTTTGAAGCGCCAGCCGAAACGCGAAGAAGCGCCGCAGCTGTCGCCTGCGTCTGGGTAGCGCACGCAATTAGGTTGCGTTTCACATACATGTCATCCCGAGCCGCGCAGACGGCGAGGGACCTCACAACTGAGAATTGCGCTATCTTGAAAGCGTCGGGCGTGACCTTGTGAACACGCCCGTTGTGGCGCGAAAGCGATAGAGCGCACGCGAGGTCCCTCGCCGTCTGCGCGGCTCGGGATGACAGCGGCGGAGTGCGCTCGGCGATCAACTAGAACGCAAACACGATCTTCCCGGTCCGCTTGTTTTGCGAGGCGTGCGCGATGGCGGTGTTCGCTTCCTCTAGCGGATACGTTTTCTCCACCTTCATCTGCAGCAATCCCTGCTGCGCCATTTCAAAAAGCGGCGCGAACGTTTCCGCGCACTGCTCTGGCGTGGCGGCGTCGTACCATTTGTTCACCCAAAATCCCGTGAAGCGCAGGTTCTTGAAAATTAACATGCCATTAGGAATGCAGAGCGGTTGCAAACTCATCGCGCCGTAAGTGACCATCGTGCCGTCCGACGCAAGCGCCTTCGCCACGCGCAACGCGTTCTCACCGCCGACCGCATTCAGCGCCAGGCGGATCGGCGCTCGTTCTGTCGCCCCCGTCACTTCATCACGGAGATTTTCGCTATCCACCAACACCACGTCGCCACCCAGGGCACGCAGTTCTTCCACCAGTTCCGGTCGGCGCACGACGTTCACCGTCCTGTATCCCAGTTCTCTCGCGATTTGAATCACACATTGTCCCGCCGCCGAATTGGCCGCGTTTTGAATCAGCCAATCGCCCGGCTGAAGCGAAACAAAATCATGCAACATCCGCCACGCGGTGATCGGGTTGACCTTCAACATCGCCGCCTGCATCGGTCCGATTCCCGCGGGTATCTCGATCAGTTTGCTTGCGGCAATCGCGCACGCCTCCCGCCACGTTCCGAAGCCGTGAGGTAAAATCACCTGGCTCCCCACGGACAAATTCCGCACGTCCGCGCCCACTTCCACGACGACGCCCGCGCCTTCCATCCCCGGCGTGGCGGGTAAGGCCGGCCGCACCGGATACTTCCCCTCAATGGCATTCAGATCCGCCGGGTTAATTGGCGCCGCCGACATCTTCACTACCACTTCATCAGCGCCGGGCGACGGCCACGGCTGCTCGACGATTCGCAGCACCTCCGCAGGATTTCCGTGCGTTTCGTAGATCGCGGCCTTAAACGTTTTGCTCATGATGCCGCAGGGTTTTCATCCTACATCCAACGATCCGGCCAGCAATATGCAAACCGGCGCGCGCGTCGCGTTGGCTGGAATGATCGTGAACGTGCTGCTGGCCGCGGCGAAAATTACCGCGGGTCTTCTCGGAAATTCCTACGTCTTGATCGCGGATGGGATCGAGTCGGCTCTGGATATTGGCGGCTCGGCCGTGATTTGGGGTGGATTGAAATTCGCCTCGCGCCCGCCCGATGCGACGCATCCATACGGCCACGGCAAAGCCGAGCCGATCGCGGCGGGTGTGGTCGCGGCCGGTGTCATCATCGCGGCGATCGGTCTCGCGGTTCAAAGTGTGCGGGAAATCCTGACCCCGCATCACGCGCCTGCGCCATTCACGCTCGTCGTTCTTGTCGTAGTCATCGTGGTGAAGGAATTTCTTTTCCGGTCTGTAATTCGCCTTGGCAAAGATGTGCAAAGCACGGCAGTGCAGACCGATGCCTGGCATCATCGGAGCGATGCCATGACATCGGCGGCGGCGTTCGTCGGCATCTCGATCGCATTGCTCGGTGGGGAAGGGTGGCAAAGCGCGGATGATTGGGCGGCGCTTTTTGCCTGCGGGATTATTGCGGCGAACGGATATCGACTCCTTTTTCCGGCCTTGCACGAGATGATGGACACGGCGCCGCGCGGGGAAATCGTCGCTCTCATCCAACGCGCGGCGAGCTCAGTGCCCGGAGTTCTCGAGGTGGAAAAATGTCTGGTCCGCAAGATGGGTTTCTCGTTTTACGTCGATCTCCACGTCGGGGTGGAAGGCGGAATTTCGGTGCGCGACGGCCATCACATCGCGCATCTGGTGAAGGACGCGATCAAACAATCCGATTCGCGTATTGCCGATGTGCTGGTGCATGTGGAACCGGCGGGCTCCTAGGTGGATCGCGCGTTCCGCCGCGCGATAGAGGCCGTCGACGTAGCCACGTAGAATAAGCATCGAGCGACGGAGCGCTCGATCCACCTACAACAGGTCCACGCGCAATATTTTTTCCAGCGTTGCGCCGAGATTCTTTCGCGCAACCGCCACGCGCCCTCGGAATGCATTCAGCCGCGAGATTGCGCCCGGATGCGTCCCCAAATAAAACGCAAGCCGGGCGAAATTCGTTTTCTGTTTCTCGATATCAAACAAGACATGCGTCGGAGCCGGAAACGGTTCAGCCGGCGTGTCGCTGATCGCGCGCAGCGAAAGCATCGGCAGCTCGTGTTCCCCGCACGCGTCCGCGATGAATTCCGTCTCCATATCCACTGCCGCAGCGGCCGTTTCCCTGGCGAGCTCTTCGCGCTCCGCGTTTGATTCGATCATCCCCGAAGCGGTCAATAGTTTGCCGAGGAAAAGGCCATCATCCGCCAGATCGAGATGAGCCGAACGCAAGAGCGCCGGACTCGAGAAATTCTCCGCGATGAGCAAGTCGCCAATGCGAAGATCTTTGTCGAGCGCACCGGCGAAACCGGTGCTGATCAAATATTCAAACCGCTCCCGGCGGAGAAGGACCTCCATCCGCTCACAGCAAATTTTTCTTCCGACCCCGGTGTGGATCACCGCCACAAATTTCCCGTGAAGCCGGCCGCGGATACTTTCAACACCTTCGCGAGAATGGAGGGAAGGTCTCTCGAGTCGCCTGATAAAGTCAGAACTTTCCGCCGGCAGGGCAAACGTGATCGCGATCATTTGCCTTCGCCGTCACGGAGTAGGGGCAGGCGAACGGTCGCCGACGCGCACCTGCATGATGGTGTGTTGGCCTGGAGATGGCGGTTTTTCGGTGGTTGGCGGCGAGTAATCGGGGGGTGCGAGCGGCGCGAGCGAGCGCCGAAACTCATCGGCGCGATCGCTTGGCACATCGACGACAACGTTGATGCCCTTTTCATCCGGCGGCGCTTTCTCCGCGGAACCGCCGGCCTGCCTGGCCAGCGAAATCACGTGAGTGGCGAGGGCATCCCGCTCCGACGCCGGAGCAGGAAGATGAATTTCCTCAGCAATGACCGGGGCTGGAAAGGTAGTGTCCGCCGATTTTTCGAGGGAAGACTCGAGCTGTTTGCGGGTGGCGGCTTCGACGGTGCGCCAATCCACGGATTTGTCTCTCTTCTTTCCGACGATGAACGCTATGCCGACAAAGACGTTGAGCAAAACGAGGAGAAAAAACGCGAGCGCCACCCGGCGGCCAAGTGGTTTCGCAGGCGATGGAATTTCCGGCTCCTCGCTTTCTCCCAGGACCTCGCGTGACCCGCGGGAACGGCGATGCATTTCTCTGGCGATGGCAAGCTCGCGCTGCAGTTGAACGTCGGTCGCCAGTTGCTTTTCGAGCTGCACCCGTTCCGGCTCCGGCAAGTTTCCCTCCAGATAATCGAAAAGTTTTTCGGGATTCATGCGCGAGCGACAAGCATCGCCATGCGTTCCAACGCGAGCAATAGCGAACTCAACGCGTCGAAGCGATCAAGGAGCGGCGGTTTGCAACCGCCGTTGGTTTAGGTCGGCGGTTTCAACCCGCCGTTCCTTGAATCTCGAACCCGATCGGCTTGAACTGGTAATTGTTCGACATCTCTGCGGAGCACGCGGTCAGGCCCGCGATCAAATCCATTTCCGCGCGCAAAACAATCGAATCGCCGGCTTTCGATCGCGGAGGCAGGATTTTCAGCACGCCATTCGCGTCAATCTCGACGTTCATGAAAATGTTGAATGTCGTAGGAATCGAATCGGGCGCGATGCCGAACGGTTCGAGATGGCTCGCGAGATTTGCGAAGCAGCTCGGATGATGCGCCTCATTCTTGTAAATAATCTTGAAGGTCTCGGGACTGCACGGCGTGAGCAGAAAATCATGCCGCCTCACATCGTCCTCGACGATCGTGAACATCGGGCGGCTGCGATTTGAGTAGAGAATGTCGCCCTTGGTAAGGTAGATGCGGTTTGCGTAATCGATGCTGCGCCCGGACGAAAGCCATTCGGCTTTGTCCTCGCAGCTGAACGCAATCAGATCGGCAACCTGCTCGCCCTCGAGATCGATGACGCGAAGCAGTTGGCCCTTCGCCAATTCAAATGCGGTCCCGGTCTGCGGCTCTAGCTTACTTGCGGTTGTCAATTCGTGTCGCGCCCTGTAGCGGCGGTCAATGACCGCCGTCGTGTTCTGATCCAGCAAGTTCGGCGGTCATAGACCGCCGCTACAAGTCTTCATTCAATGCGCGAACGGACATTTGCGTTCGACTGCCTTAAACGGCGCCCGCCAATCCTCCTGGACAACTCGTCCGGAATACTGGCGAGCCTCGGATGTCTCGCCGAATTCGCTCAACATCGGATTGATCGTGCCTTGCAATTCACGATCACGAGTGCGGATCGTTTCCTGCATCCGGTTCCATTTTCCCTCTTCGCGCAGCCGCACGAATTGCTCGTGCGGATTGAAAACGAGAGTCGGCCAGCGGAACCGGCGCGCCTCGCGGGAGCTGTTCGCGTGCATGCCGATCACATAAAGCGCCTGGCCCGCGAAGCTGAAAGAAAAATGCGGATCGACCGGATCGGAACGAACGCTCGGGTCCCAATCGAAAAGAGCGGCGTCACCTCGATGGACCGCACCCAGTTGCTGCCACAGGAGTTCTTCAAATTGCAGCTCGTCCAAATTTTGCGGCCCGTGGAAAATTGCCACGAAGGTGGCGTACTCGCTGGCGTGCCGGAGCTCTGAGCGGGTGAAGTCGCCGAGATCGGCCGAAAGTTCGCTGGTGGCCTCGGAGCTCCCGAGCTCGCCGTAGGTGCGGAGAATGGAGGCGCCAGAATGGAAGGCGGCCTTCGCCCCGAGGCACGGAAATTCCGGCCGGATAACGAATTGCCGGAAAGCCTCCTCGGCTTCCGCCGCGAACGAATCAGGCGCGGCTTCAGATGACTTCGCGTTATCCCTTGCGAATTGATTTCCCTTCATTGCGTATTTAACCGGAGATACGGCTCCGGTTTACGCATTGGTTGCAAAATATTCGGGGCGGCTCCAACGGTTGCTCTTTACCCTCGTGGAAATACATTACCGCCCTTGTGGACGAAGAGCGGAAGACCTTTGGCAAACCTCCCCGGCTGTGGCGACGTCGGGTCACGCGGGCATCGCTGGTCCTGCTCGCGCTGGTCCTGATTTTCCACCGGCCGATTCTCTTCCGCGTCGGCCGGGCGGTAGCCGACCATTACGCGGCCAGGGCAAACCTGAAGATCGATTGCGTTCTTGAAGGCACGATCTTCACCAGCCTCGTCGTCAAGAATCTCCACGTGGCGCCGATCGGGCCGACGATCGTGGAGTCGATCGACGTCGATTACATCCGGGCGGATTACAGCCTCTGGGATTGGATGTGGTACGGCAGAACCGAAGTGCTGAAGAACGCGGAGGTGCGCGGGGCGCGCATCGTTTTGGATCCGGCGAAGGCTTCCTTGAAACCGAAGATCCCGCCGCCGGACCAGCCGATGAAATTGTTTCCGATCTTCCCAGAACGTCTTTCCATTTCCGATGCGAACCTGCTCGTTCGCTCGGTCGTCGCCGAGAAGCCGGACTTCGTTCTGGAACATTTTGATCTCGGCCTCGATCCAAAGAGTCCTGGAGAATTACGCGCGGCGATCCTTCAGGTTCCGAACGCCGATGCCTGGCGGAACGTTGCGGCAAAAACTTCTTACACGAACAAAAACCTCGTCATCAGCGGGCTGGTGCTCGACGAGGGGAACCAGTTTCGGCTGATTGCCTTCGATGCGTCCCACATTGCGGCAGGATCGCTGGAGATGGTGCTCGACGCTTCTCTCGCCGGCGGCACGATCGCCG
>JBEEHU010000119.1:0-21397 GCA_041167565.1 Verrucomicrobiota bacterium
TAGGTTCGAATCCTACCTCTGGAGCCACATTCATAGTGCGAATTTCCAAGCGGTGGCGCCCTACGCTCGGCATTGACTCAGTCGCTGCCAGCCTCTACATGATCGCCGCATGAAGTCAGGGCCAACCGGCGCGCATACCATCTCGCCACTCACGGCCACCTGCATCGTCGTCGCCAACATGGTGGGTACCGGGATTTTCACGAGCCTGGGATTTCAAGTGGGCGAAATACCGACGGGCTTTGCGATCATGGCGATCTGGATCGCGGGCGGGATTTGTGCGCTCTGCGGCGCGCTCTCGTACGCGGAGCTGGGCGCAGCGCTTCCACGTTCGGGCGGCGAATATCATTTTCTCGGCGTGATCTATCATCCGGCTGTCGGTTTTCTGGCCGGCTGGATCTCGGCCACGGTTGGGTTTGCGGCGCCGGTTGCGATCGCGGCGATCGCATTTGGGACCTACTTCGCGGAAGTGGTTCCCGGGTTGAACCCGCTCTTCCTGTCGCTGGCGGTGGTGACGATCTGCACCCTGGTGTTGTTAAAGGACCTCCAGCTCGGCAGCGCTTTTCAGAACGGCTCAACGATTTTGAAGATCGCGCTTATCATCATCATCATCGTCGCGGGCTTCTGCGTGAAATCGAGCCAGCCCGTTTCGTTTCTTCCCACCAAAACAGACGGCGCCTTGATCCTGAGCGCGCCATTCGCGGTCAGCCTTTATTGGGTCATGTATGCGTACTCCGGTTGGAATGCCTCCACTTACATCGTGGGCGAATTGCGGAATCCGTCGCGCACGATTCCGCTTTCGGTGGGCCTCGGAACGGTCCTCGTCATGGCGCTCTACCTCGCGATGAATGCGGTTTTTTTGCGGACAACGCCGGTCGCGGAAATGGCCGGCAAACAGCAAGTGGCGGTAATCGCTGGCGCCCACATCTTCGGCGTGGCGGGCGCGAAGATCATGGCCGCGTTCATTTGTCTGGGTTTGGTTTCCACGGTCAGCGGCATGATGTGGATCGGCCCGCGCATTACCGCGGCGATGGGAGAGGACCTGGGCATTCTTAACTGGCTCGCGCGGCGTAATCCGCACGGCGTCCCGGTCAGCGCCATCCTCACGCAATTCGCGATCGTGGTTGTGCTCCTCTTGACGGCGACATTTCAAACTGCAGTGAACTACGTCCAGTTCAGCCTGACGCTTTGCTCTACTCTCACCGTCCTGGGAGTGTTCGTCCTGCGCTGGCGCCAACCTGGTTTGCCGCGCCCTTATCGCACCTGGGGGTATCCGATCACACCCCTTATCTTTCTGGCCATCAGCTGTTGGATGCTCGCACATTTGCTAGCCGACACCTCTACCCGCTCCCCTTCACTTTGGGGACTCGCGACCATGGCACTCGGTCTTACAGTTTATTTTCTTTCTCCGAAAACCGCGGCAACACGCGCGTCTTAGCCACGTTCATGAACCGCCTTCCTCTGATCTTCCTGATCGCTCTACTTTCTGGCAACCCATTCGCACAGGGGGCGACCATCGATGACACCGCGCGTTTCCTCGCCGGCATACCCGTTAAAGGTCCGCTCGAACCTCTGACCCACGATGCGGTCTGGATCGATCACGCCCGGGCGTTGGATAGCGCGTGGATGAAGAAAGACTATTTCCAGGTCCGCCCGATCCGTGCCTGGATGCTGGCGAATGCGCCCGGACCCTATACCAGCTCGAACACCGTTTACTACATGTTTGGCGGTCCGGATTTTCTTTACGCGAATCTGTTTTACCCGCAGGCGAAGACCTACATCCTCGCCGGCCTCGAGCCGGTGGGCCAGGTGCCCGATCTCAATCGGATGGATGCGGCGGCGCTCCACGATGATCTCAATGCCTTACGCGCCTCGATGCATACTGTTCTGCAGACCCACTATTTCATCACGAAAGACATGCGGGCCGAGCTCACGCATCCCAACCTGGGCGGCACCCTTCCCATCCTCTATGTGTTCCTAGCCCGCCTTAACTGCACCGTGCTCAATACCACTTACGTCAATAGCCCAGCGCCGGGAGTAAAAATCACTTTCACCCGGGATGGCGGTCCCCAGACCTTGTATTACTTCAAGACGGATCTCTCGGGTGCCAAGAGTCCCTTTCTGAAATGGTGCGCCGCCCAGGGACCCGGCGTTAGTTTACTCAAAGCAGCTTCCTATCTCATGCATACCGAAGGCTTCGCGGGCGTGCGCAATTTCCTTCTCGAAAACAGTCAGGTCATTATTCAGGACGATTCCGGCATTCCGCTGCGCGCATTTCCTAAAACATGGAAGGTCGATTGTTACGGCCGCTATGTCCCGCATGCGGAGATGTTCGGGAAGTATCACCAACCCGATCTAGAGGCGATTTATTCCAAGGAACCCGTGCCCTCAGAGCTAGGTTTCGCTTTTGGATACCACTGGCAAAAAGACCGCGGGCTCCTAATGTTGGCCACGCACAAGTAAAGGGCGTTTCCGTTTGAGATTATTCGTTCTCTTTAGCTCACTCATCGCGTGCGCGCGTCTGTGCGCCGCCGATCCCGCCGCTGATGCTACCGCGAAATTCCTCGCGGGCTTGCCCGTTAGAGATACGGCGCTCGAGAGTTACGCGAATGCCTCCGGCTGGGCGACGCATGCCGCCGATCTCGACCGGGCTTGGAAGCAGTTCGACGAGCGCCAGCTCTCGAAGATCCGGGCGTGGGCGCCTCAGGCCCTCGGCCCGGCCTATCAGGATACCGGACCGATGTACTACATGTTTAGCGGACCCGATTTCCTCTACGCTAACGCCTTTTTCCCTAACGCCAGCACCTACATCCTCTGCGGCATCGAACCAGTCGGGCCTATCCCTGATATCACGAAGATTCCGCGGAACGCGCTTCCTTCTTCCCTGGCAAATCTGCGCAAGTCCCTCGACTCCGTTCTGAGCTGGAGCTTTTTCATCACGAAAAACATGAAGGTCGATCTCAGACAAACGCAGCTCAGCGGCACCTTGCCGGTCCTTTATGTTTTTCTCGCGCGCGCGGGTTGCACGATTGATTCGGTCACACCGGTTTTTCTGGATCGCGGGGGCGCCTTTGTTTCCGAAGGCAAAGGCACCACGCCCGGCGTAAAAATCGCCTTTCTCGGACCGGCGGGCCGGCCGCAAACGCTTTACTACTTCACGACCGATCTTGCGGATTGGGCCATCAAGGTAAATCCGAACTTCGGAAAATTCTGCGAGCAACAAGGGCAAGGAGTGACATTACTCAAAGCCGCTTCCTACCTCATGCATTCGGATAATTTTTCTCAAGTACGCGGCTACCTCCTGGCCCATAGCAAGGTCATCCTCGAAGATGACTCAGGAATTCCCTATCGCTTTTTTCCAAAGGACAAATGGGATATTCGCTTCCACGGACGATACATCGGGCCAATCAATCGGTTTCTGAAAAATGGCCAGCTCGACCTGGCCAAAGCGAATGCGGCCGGTTCGCCGCCGCCTTTGCCATTCAGCTTCGGCTATCAATGGCAACCGAGCCGCTCCTCGCTCATCGTAGCCACGCCGAAATAAGTAACAAGCTATCTACCGACGAGAAGCCGCAAGAAACGTCCATCGGAAAATGGGCCGCCGGAACCTTGCCTTACCACGATAAGATTCATCGAAGGAATGACGTAAAGCCGCTGGTTGCCGGAGCCGATGCAGGCTACGAGATCGCTCGGGGCTTCACGGCAAAGAACGGCGCCACCCCAGCTTTGCCGCTGCCACCTCGGAACTAGCATCGCCTCGATATCGAATTCGCGGCCGCCCGGCGCCCGGCTGTTATTCCACCAGCCGAGCGAGAAGGCGCGGTTCGCTCCCGATCCGCGCCAGGATTGAGCCATCGAACTCGAACTGACAATGGGAGCGCCGCCGTTCAAAGCTACTTCGCCGAGCTTCGCCCATTGCCGCGCGCTGAGCAGCCAGCCGGACGCGAGCAGTGGGTTACCGGCCCGGTCTTGCAAGTAACGTTGCGACCCCAACCCCAGCCGATGCAGGACACGCCGTTCGAGATAATGAGTCGGCGATTCGCCGTGCAGTTTCTCCTTCAGCACAGCGTGAAACACCTGAAGAGCGCTTGGCCCATAAATGAAGGCGCTTCCGGGATTCGCGACAAGCGGCGCTCTTATCGCGATGGAGTCGCGATCGCCGGGATTATCGTTGTGCAAAGAGAATACCGGCTCGAGCCCGCTCGAGAAATCGAGTAACTGCCGGATCGTCACGCGTGCCTTGCGCGGATCGTTCCTCCAGGCTTGGATTGTTTCGGCTACGCGCTCGTCCAGACTAAGCAGGCCATCTTCCGCCGCAGCCAGGGCAGCCAGACCCCAGAACGCTTTCGTGCCACTGTAAATCTTGTGCGGTTCTCCCGCCGATTCTTCCAAAACGGTCTGCCCATTCTGGAGAGCTAGAAACGAAGTTCCTCTCGCGCTCTTCGAATACGCGGCTGCGGCCCGGATCGCATTGGGATTGACCGCACTTGCCGCCGCCGTCGCGGAAATTAGAAACAACAGCAAAAGACATTTCTTCATGTCCCGTCCACTTTGCGTCTCTCGCCATCGATTGCCAGCAGAACTCTTGTAACCGGCTGGCACTCGGGCAAAGCTCTACGCGTCTGCACCATGTGGCCGTACCTTCTCGTTTTCCTGGCGGCATTCGCCGTAGATACGATCCCTATTTTCGCGCCGCCAGCCTGGATCGTTTTGGTGCTGATTCTCGTCAAATTTCACCTGAACCCATGGTTCGTCGTGGCGATCGGAGTGACTGGTTCGACTCTCGGGCGCTACGTTCTTACCCGCTACATTCCGAGAATTTCATCTTCGGTAATCAATCGCCGCGAGGACCACAACCTTCGTTATATCGGAAGCAAACTGGGCCAGGCAAAATGGTCTTCCGCCCTCTTTGTCTTTTTCTATACGTTGACACCGCTTTCCACCACGGCGCTGTTCACCGCGGCCGCCACCGCCCGAGTTCGGCCTTGGCATATCCTGCCACCATTTTTTGTCGGAAGGCTAATCACCGACGGTGTCCTGGTATTCTCGGGCAAATACGCCAGCGCAAATCTGTCGGTATTACTTCACGGACAAGCTTCGTGGAAAACAGTTATCACGCTCATAGCCGGGTTGATTGTGATCTGCGGTTTTCTCTTTATTGACTGGCGCTGTCTCCTGGAAAAACGGAAGGTCCATTTCAATTTCAAGATCTTAAAAATTCAGACCAGCCGGAAGCGGTGAAGCTCAGCCAGAATTGCGAACAAAGGGAGCAGCGCAAACTTGTTTCCCCGGCGTTCGGATTTGTGTATCGTACGCGCTTCCATGACCACGACGCCAACCGCCCCCGCCAGCCCGACCGCTCTTCCACGCGCCACGCGCCGGTTCTGCCTCATTCTGGTCAAGCCGTCGCATTACGATGACGACGGCTACGTGATCCAATGGCTTCGCTCGACGATTCCTTCGAATTCGCTCGCTGCCCTTTATGGTCTCGCGCGGGATTGCGCGGAGCGGCACGTGCTTGGCGAAGACGTCGAGATCGAGATCCATCCGTCTGACGAAACGAACACGCGCATCCGGCCGGAGCGACTGGCTCGCATGATCGAGGAGGCGGGCCAGGGCATGGTGATGTTCGTCGGCGTGCAATCGAATCAATTTCCGCACACGCTCGATCTGGCGAAGCCGCTGCTCGAGCGCGGAATCCAGGTTGCCGTCGGCGGGTTTCATGTTTCGGGAACGATGAGCATGCTCGGTGGCAACGATGCCGACGTGCATCGGGCCAGGGCGATGGGCATCTCGCTCTTTGCCGGCGAAGCGGAAGGGCGTCTCGAGCAAGTCTTGCAGGACGCATATGCGAAGAAGCTCAAGCCGCTTTACAATTTCATGGCTGACCTACCGGGCATCGAGGGAATGCCGATCCCACTGATCAGCTCCGTTCGCGCAGCGCGCACGGCGGGCCACGTGACCAGCTTCGATGCCGGGCGCGGTTGCCCGTTCCAATGTTCCTTCTGCACAATCATCAACGTACAGGGGCGGAAGTCGCGGCGCCGTTCGCCGGATGATGTCGAGCGCATCATCCGCGAAAACATGGCGCAGGGCTTGCGCAGCTTCTTTATCACCGACGACAACTTTGCTCGGAACAAAGATTGGGAAGCGATCCTCGATCGCATCATTCGGATGAAAGAAATGGATAAGCTGAATCCCAGTTTCATCATTCAGGTGGACACGCTTTGCCATAAGCTGCCGAACTTCATCGAGAAATGCGCCGCAGCAGGTGTCCGCCGGGTCTTCATCGGACTCGAGAACATCAATCCGGATAGTCTGGCCGGTGCGCACAAGCGACAGAACAAGATCACCGAATATCGCAAGATGCTGCTCGCCTGGAAGGCAGCGAAGATCATTACCTATTGCGGTTACATCACCGGTTTTCCCAATGACACGGTCGAATCCATCAAGCGCGATATCGAGATCGTCAAAAAAGAATTGCCTCTCGATATTCTGGAATTCTTCTACCTCACGCCGCTCCCGGGATCCGAGGATCACCAGAAATTGGTGCAGGCTGGAGTCGCGGTGGATCCCGACCTGAACAAGTACGATTTGAATCATGTCTGCACGGCACATCCAAAGATGTCGCGAGAAGAATGGGAGCGCGCTTACCTCGGCGCCTGGGAGACTTACTATACCATGGAACACATGGAGACTGTGTTGCGACGGATCGTGACCAAGAAAGGGCGGGCCAACAACGCTCTTGTGCTCATCACCTGGTTCATGGGCTCGATTCATATCGAAAAGGTGCATCCGCTGGAAAGCGGCGTCATCCGTTTGAAATTCCGCCGGGATCGGCGGCCCAGTCTCCCTATTGAGCCCGCCTGGAAATTTTATCCGAAATACTGGGTCGAGTCAGGTATCAAGATCGCAAAGCTGATCACGATCTATTCCCGGCTGCGCCGCATCTACAAGCGAATCAAGACGGACCCGAACAGATTCAAATACATGGATGTCGCGCTCACGCCGGTGACCGATCACGACACGGAAGACCTGGAGATGTTTCACACGCCATCCGCGCCGGCGTTCGTCGCGCAAGAGCAACGGCGGCATGCGCACGAGCATGCGGCGGCGTAACGCTGTCGATGCACAATTTCCACACGCTGGTTGGGGCAATGCATGTCATGCAGGTGTTGGCCGCTGCGTTCCTGGCGATTCTTTTCCTCCAATCGGGCATCGACAAAGTGGTGGATCGGCGAGGCAACCTGGAGTGGCTGAAAGGGCATTTCGCAAAGAGTCCTTTGGCTGGGTTTGTGCCGATGATGGTTTCGCTCATCACCATTCTTGAGATCGCAGCGGGCGCTCTTAGCGCGGTGGGATGCGTGACGATCCTTCTTAAGCGCGATTCCACGTTCGCGTTCTATGGCGCGATCGTTGCCGCGATCTCGATCGTCGCGCTTTTTTTTGGTCAGCGGATGGCCAAGGATTATGCCGGCGCGGCAACACTCGTGCCGTATTTCCTCCTGACGCTCGGGGCGATCTATCTCTTGGCGCAGCCTTAGAGGAATGGAGACGGCCTGCCCTCAGGCCGTTGCCATGGCGCTATGTCGACCAGTTACCGGAAGTTGAAAATCTCAACCAGACCTACGCCCGTCGCGCCATTCTTCCCTTCGACGATCACCGTCGTCGGTTCGGCCGGACGAGTCGCCACAATCGCAGGCTCCAACGCGTTCGCAGGCGGAAGACCAAGATAAAGGACCTCGAGCTCCTGCGTATCGCGCCAGTTATCATTCGCGCTGAGGGTCGCGCCGTTGCCGTCGTGCAACTCAATGGTTGGATTGGCCAGCGGACTGGTGATCCCAAAGTTTTGCAGGGAAGGACCCCCGCCCCGCGCCAGGATGAGGGAGCCACTGCTGTTCCCTCCAAGCTGGAATCCGCCGATGAGAACGTCGTTACCTGTCTGGACGCGCCCGCGAGTGCTTATATTAGCCAAAGCAGTAGTCGACGGTTGGGTATCGACATCATAAACCTCCGCGAGGGCAACGCCGGTCGCCGGACCTTTCCCGCTTACCGTCGCCGTGTAGGCGCCCGGCACCAGATTGATGGCAATGGCCGATTCTTTATCGTTCGTCGGCGCAAGGTTAGGAGGGATTGTCCCCTGGAAAGTTTTCCAATCGTCATTCGAGGCGATAAACGTTCCGTCCGCGGTGCGCAGCTCGAGCACAGGATCGGCCAGGCCGTCGCTAATACCGGACGAAGTCAACGAAGGTCCGATCGCGCGCAGGACGACGTTCTTCGATCCGCTGCCGGTAATGATGAAGCCGGCGATGAGCACGTTCTCTCCGCCCGTGACGCGGCCGCGGGTCGAGATATTAAGCGACTGCGAACCCGGCGTTGGCGAAGGGCCGGCTCCGACGGGCGCAGCACCGGTACCAAAACGCTGACGATACTCGTCATTGTCGAGGAATTTCTTGATCATTCCAGCCGCCCGGAAATCGCCGTTAGCGTTGTTGAGCGTAGTGACGTGACCATCGTACGCGGCTTGATCCGGGTGCCGGCGATAGAAACCGGCGAACTCGAAGAAGACGAACGCGCGATTGAATTCATTCGCCGCGAAGGTGGCATTCTGGGTGACCCGTCTCAAGGCGCGTGCCCGCGCTGCCGTATCGGCCGTATCGGTGGCTGCGCTGAATTCATTAATCGCGGCCTGCCGCTCCGCAGCGCTCGGCGTGACACCAGTATTCAGGTAGAGAGCATCAACAAACTCGGCGGAAGTCTGCGTTGTCGGGTAAAGGCCGGCGAACGCTGGACGCAAAACAAAGTCGTTAAAGAAACCCTGCAGTTTCAAGCCTAGCAGCCCGTCCCATCCGGGCTCCCCGAAAGGCACACCCTGATTAAGGATTTGAACGTCACGCAGAAGTTCGCCATAGAGGACCGGCGGGGTCGTCGTCCCGGCGCCCGCCGGCGCGTTCTTGAAAGCTGCCTTGTTCGCCAGATAGATGATGTATCCGGTTTGGTGGAACTCGAATGAAGTGAAGAAGGCTGTGGCCACATTCACTCGCCGTTCGTTGCGGCAGGCGGTATTGGTTCCGCACGCCTCAATTTGACCGGTCAGAAAACTCAACGCGCCAGGTTCTGGCTCGCGCCCCAGGAAATCGAGATAAAGCTGACGCACGAAAAAGCTGCTGTTGTCGATTGGATTGGTGGTGGGCGCCACTGCGTCATTGTCCTTTATCGTCACCGTGGCGTGATTGGGAGTGCCAAGCCCGAGCCCCGCACCGACTGGATTGGAGAGGAAGAGGTCGATCGCTTCATCCCCTTCCACAAAAAGGTCGTTCACAATCAGGATGCGGACGGTCTTACTCGTTTCGCCCGGATTGAAGGTGACTTTACCCACGGCGAGCTCGTAATCCGATTTCTGCGAGGCATGCCCCGGCTGGCTTTGGTCGAACGTCGCGTAATTCACCGCCGCCGTGGCCGAGGCATCTCCGTCTCGGGTCACAGTGACATCGATATGGCCGGTGCCCTCGCTGACAGTATACTCCCCGGTGCTAAACTGGATGAGTGAAGTGGCCGAAGCTGTCGTCGGCTTGAGCGAACCGAGGAGGCCGTGCTCCTCTTCGCCGATGCCGGCGGTGAAATAAAGAGTGTTGACGTCCCCGCCGGCTCCGCCATTGCCGAACGTGAGCGCCCAGAGTTCGTCGATCACGATGCCATTACCACTCTCATCCTGAATCGTCCCCAGGAAGGCGCCGGTAGTTGGATTGAAAGCATGGATGCTCGGATTGCCTTCCCCGAAATTACCGATCAGCAACGCACCGCCAAAAATGCCGAAGGGGGCCGGCGCGATGGTCGCGCCCCACGGTGAATTGAGCGGGCCGTTATTGATCCCGAAGGTCAGATCGCGGACGCCGTTGGCATTGAACCGGCGGACGAAGCCATTGCCGATCCCCGCTTCATCCTGCTTCGTCCCCGAATTGAACTTGGCATACATGACGTAGAGACTTCCCCCGAGAGCCTGGATATTGAATGGGTGAAAGTCATTGCCCGCCGTCGTCGGAATCGTCGGGTCGTTAAACGGAAAACTCGCGGCCGGCTGGAGGACGTAATTCTTGTCGAAGACGTCGATCCTGCCATTCAGGAAATCGGCGGCGTAAAGAAAATTGGCCGAGCCGTTGTTCGCGATCGCGAGCCCGGTATAAACGTGCCCTGACACGAAAACAGCGTTTTGCGCGGTGGTGGATCCGGCGGCAGGAACAGAAGGCGCCCAACCAGAAATGTAGCTGCTCAGGGACGAAAAGATGAAGCGCGCCGGGGCGGTGTTACCGTTGGTTACCGCAAAATCACTGCTCCCACTGGCAACGATGCCCGTCGGCACTCCGCCGGGAATCGTGATGAAGGACGGCGTGGGATTCTTGAAAAACGGCGCGCCACCGACGTCGCCCCGATAAAGCGTGGATGTACTTGTTTGCATGTTCGAGACCCAGAATGGGCTGCTCGCCGTCGCCGTCATGCCCCACGGATTCGCCAGCAATGGATCCTGGACCGGCGCAAGGCCCGGCCAATCGGAGACAAGATTCGTTTGCCGGTAGGCGGAGCCCGGCGCGATCACTGGAATGGTTGGATCGATCGCGGGCTGGCGGGGCTCGGCCGCGGACAAAGTGTTGGCAGCGAGCGAAACGATGACGAGACGGCCGAGAAAGGACTGAACATTAACCATAATAGTGACCCTCCGATTACGTTGAGAACACCCACCGCGGGCGCAGCGGCCCGATCATTTCCCGCTGGCTCCCCGAAGTCAATCCTCTTCGTCGGTCACGCGCGAAGCACCTCAGGGTCCGAGATCGATCGTCTCGCCAGTGCTATCGATTTTCACTTCCAGTTTGGAATAGGTCGAACCATTTCCAGTTTCGGCTCCACCAGCCCGCGGGTGGTGGTTGCGGCACCGGCGTGAACGGAGGTGCCGGTGGCGCGGGCGGTGTGGCTTCCATGGCGTCTTTCTCCCTCACCAAGTGCGGTGAAGTCGAGCACATTCTCGATGCCGGGGCGGTTTAGAATTCTGCTAACTACCCTGACGCCTTATGACTTCAAAACTTGTTCTTGCCGTCGCCTCGCTCGTCATCCTCGCCACTGCGCCTGTTCGAGCGGCCGCGGATGATACCGTCCTGATAAACACACTCGGCTAACCACCGGACAGGCCGTTCTTCTCACCCACATGGCGGTCGGGACTCTCGCTGACGCGGTCGGCGCCAAGGCCTACAAAAGTGAGCAGGCCACGACGTTCGTCACCACTTATATCAACGTCACCAAGGGCATGAAGGACCAGATGAAGAAGCTCCTCGACGCCGACACCTTGACGAAGAACGATGCGCAATTCGTTCAGAACACAATCGACGTGCTGGATCTCGTCCTCAAAGGAAGCGAACGATCTGCAGGGTTTATCGAGAGCGGCGATAAATCGGGACGCGGCAGCTTACGATGGGTCTCGGAAGAAGGCCCTCAAAGCGATCAAGACACTCCTAAGCATAAAGGACTGATCCTTCGCCTTCCCCGTTCCGCCTTCCGCCTTCCGCCTTCGACACCCAGACACCTACTGCACACCGCCATTCGCTGCTAGATAAATCACATGACCTGAGGGGCGAAGGAGCGGGAGCGAATGAGTCAATCATTCAATTCCTTTCCGTCGAGAATTTGCAGCATGTATTTTGTAACCCTTGACTCCCGAGGTTTGGACTGTTTGGATGCAGAAACATTAAGGAATACATCAGGAGCGTCGCTTTCCGGCCGCCAGCATCGAGCAGGCTTTCTCGATCCGGCGTCCACGCGCCTCCGGTTCTTTGGCTGAGTCCAGCCAACTAATAAAGTCCCTGCGTTCGTTCGGCGTGAGATCGCTCCACTGAGCTTTCGCCATCGGGGTAGCCTTGAGGGCTAGGTGAAGATCCAGTGACACTATTGAATAACAGCAGGGGCGTCGCTTTCCGGCCGCAAGCATCGACCAGGCTCTCTCGATCCGGCGTCTACGTGTCTCCGCTTGTTTGGCTGAGTCTATCCAACTAATAAAGTCCCGGCGCGCGATCGGCGTGAGAGCCGTCCACTTAGCCTTCGCCACCGGGGCAGCCGCGAGAGCCTTACGAAGATCCGTTGGCACTCTGGGCTCTGATTCCTTTCCAGCCGGCTTAGGATTCATTTCGTTCATTTATTGATAACTTTGAATCGGGTGAAGAGCAATCCGACTGCGATTACGAAGGCCATTGGAACCAAGGCGCCCAAGATCTAAAGAGAATCGAGCCTGCGGGAGCAGAGCGAGATAGACCTTTGCATGAAATGCGAACGAACGGTAGTGAGTGAGTCAATGGAACGGACTGGCAAGCCGTGACATAGACTGGATAATGTCGACTATTCACAAGTAAGCGTCGAGGGTGGACATTTTTCCCTGCGAGACCTCGAACGTGTTCTCGTCATACCCGAACGCGACGCAGCAATCATCGAAAAGTGGAGAGAGCTGGCGCAACAGAAAAAAACCTTGGCGTTTTGTTGTACGATCAAGCACGCGGAACGAGCTGCTGCGAATTTCGAAGGAGCCGGGTTCGCGCTGTAGCGTACACCTCTGAGCTTTCGCGTGGAGACAGGTCCCGAATTCTCACCGAATTTCGGGCGGGCGATTTACGCATGCTCACAGTCGTTGACACATTGAACGAAGGTGCAGACCTGCCTCTTGTAGCATGCCTTTTATTCATGCGCCCAACGGAGTCAAAGCGAATATTTTTTCAGCAGCTTGGACGCGGACTTCGTCGATACACGGGCAAGTCTTACTGCCTCGTGATCGACTTTATCGGGAACTTCCGAAACGCCAGTCGAATCCCGGAATACCAAGGATTAACCTCCAGCCACGACGATCGCGGCGGCGCACGGGAGGGAACCCGCAACGCAAGAGGCATCCTCAACCTTCCTCTCGGGTTCACCGTCACTTTCGACGACCAGGTGATTGATCTTTTCACACGTGAGCTTTTGGATCCAGCTCACGCTACCCGACACAACATCGCTCGGATTCTAATCTATGAATATCAAAAGCTTCAGCGCTACCTCCAAAGGCCCCCCGAAAGGCGGACGTTGATCGGCTGTCGACTCTAGGTAGCAATTTATACGCGCTGGTCTTCGGGAGTTGGAAGGCATTCGAACAGGGCGTCGCGCCAAACTTGGAGAGGTGATGGTGGCGCGCTTACTATCGATACAAAGTCGGTCGCCTTAGACGGCGATAAAGTCGGCGGTTTTGCCGGATTCGAGTGAGCAGAGCTGATCGGCGGCGTTTATGTTTTTCCCGCGGTTTTTTTCGTCGAACTCGGCGGGCTGTCGACGTGTTGATCGATAAGGACCGGGTTTCGTCGGGATCGATGAACCCGAAAAAGCTCCAAATTTCAATGGGAGCGCGAGACATTATGTTGGAGCTTCTCTGGTGCTTGGATGTTGGTGTTTTGGAGCTTCCCAGCTGTTCGTATCGGAGCCGGCCGCATCATTCCAAGCGCCTTCCGTTTCGCCGTGCTCTAGTTCCCCATGCAGAAGAAACTTTTCTCGGCGCTCGGACTCGCACCGGAAATCCTGAAGGCGATCGAGCGGATGGGGTTTGAAGAAGCTTCACCCATTCAATCGGCTGCGATTCCTGTCCTGCTGGAAGGCGCTGATGTCGTCGGCCAATCGCAGACAGGCTCGGGCAAGACCGCGGCCTTCGGGATTCCCGCGATTCAGCTCGTCGACGCCAGTATCCGAGCGCCTCAGGTGTTGGTCCTTTGCCCGACGCGCGAGCTCGCCGTCCAGGTCGCGGAAGAAATTGCGAAGCTCGCGTTTTTCAAGCGAGGCGTGCGCGAACTGCCGATCTACGGCGGGCAATCTTACGAGCGGCAATTCAAGGGCCTCCATGCCGGCGCGCAAATCATCATCGGCACCCCGGGCCGCGTCATGGATCACCTGGAGCGCAAAAGCCTGAAGCTCGACCAGATCAAAATGGTCATCCTCGATGAAGCCGATCGCATGCTCGACATGGGCTTCATCGACGATATTAAAACGGTCCTGCGCCAGGCGCCGGAGAAACGGCAAACCGTTTTCTTTTCCGCGACGATCCCGCGGCCCATTCAGCAATTGATTCAAACCTTCGCGCACAATCCCGTGAATGTCCGCGTGGAAGCCGAAGCGATGACGGTTCCCGCGGTCGAGCAGGTTTATTACGAAGTCGATCGCCGCTCGAAACTCGAAGTGCTGTGCCGGCTCATCGATCTCGAGGACGTGAAGCTGGCGATCATTTTCTGCGCGACCAAGATGATGGTCGACGAATTGACCGAGCATCTCATCGCGCGCGGCTATGGCGCCGACAAATTACACGGCGACATGACCCAGGCGATGCGCGAACGCGTGATGGGCCGGTTCCGCAAACGGAAGGTCGAGTTCCTCGTCGCCACCGACGTCGCCGCGCGCGGCCTCGACGTGGACGACATCGAGATCGTCTTCAACTACGACCTGCCGCATGACGGCGAGGATTACGTTCATCGCATCGGCCGGACCGGTCGCGCGGGCAAAGGCGGCAAGGCGGTCACGTTCGTCGCCGGTCGCGAAATTTACCGGCTGGAAAACATCCAGCGTTTCACCCGGAGCCGGATCCGGCGCGAAAGGATTCCGTCGGCCGAGGAAGTGGAAGGCAAACGCGCCACCGCTTTCGCCGAAGCGCTCCGGGAGACGCTGGAGAAAGGCGAATACAAACGGCACGACGAACTGCTCGATCGATTACTCGAGCAGAATTACTCGCCGACCGACATTGCGTCCGCGCTGATCCACTTGTTAGGCGAAGACAAAGCGCGCGGAGCAGAAGCCATCCCCGAGGATCGCCGCGCTGCGCATTCTGCGGTCGATCGATCCCCTCGCGACCCAGATCCAGGCGCGCGCGACCGGCGTGAGCGCAGCCGCGACGAGTCCGAACGCCCCCGGAGGAACCGCAACGAGCGCGCCGAACGCTCCGGTCCGCGCGAAGAAGCGGGCACCGTTTCGCACGAACCCGGCATGGTGCGCCTCGCTTTCAACGCCGGCCGCGCTCACGCCGTCCAGCCCGGCGATTTCGTCGGCGTGATCGCCGGTGTCACCGCCATTCCAAAAGGCGAGATCGGCGCGATCCATCTCCAGGCGACGAAGACTCTGGTGGACGTGGCCGAACCAAGAGTCGCGCTGGTTTTGAAAAAGCTGAACGGCATCCAGTTCAAAGGCCGAAAGCTCCTCGTCCGTGTGGCGAGCTAAAGCTGATTCTGTAGCGGCGGTCTATGACCGCCGATCCGATGCTATGGCAACATCCCCGGCGGTCATAGACCGCCGCTACAGAAGATCGGATTACAGGATAAACCACATTGAAGGATTCTCGCGTCGCTGTTGATCTACCGGCTCGCAGCAGACCGAACGGGAAGAGTAAAGTGAAACGTGCTGCCCTCCCCTAACTTCGACTCGACCCAGATCCGGCCGGGATGCTCTTCGACCATCATCTTGGCAATGTAGAGTCCCAGGCCTATGCCGCGACGATCCCGGCTGTTGATCTGGGAGAAGCGCTGGAAAATACTTTCGATCTTCTCCGGAGCGATGCCCGCGCCGGTATCGCTCACGGATACTTGCACGTCCTGGCCTTCCGGACCCGTGCGCGCGCAACTGACGCAAATGTGACCTTTGGCCGGGGTAAACTTGATGGCGTTGCCGATCAGATTCGATAAGACCTGCTGGACGCGGCCGCGGTCGCACATCACGTCGTTACATCCCGCTTCAGGTTTTGCGGTCAAGGTTATCCCTTTGCCGGCGGCATCCGCCTTGAAATCCCCCACGACTTCTTTGATGATTTCACAGACGTCGTGCTTCTCGTAGTGAAGGATTAGCTTGCCGGCCGCTATCCTTTCGATATCCAGCAGATCTTCAATGAGCCGGAGCATTTCGCCCGCGCTTCTCTTGATGGAGGCGGCGATCTCTTTTACCGCTTTTGCCTCGCCTACCTCTTCGGACAAATCCTGGGCAGCCATGGAGATGTGATTGAGAGGATTTCTCAGGTCATGGCTGACGATGGCGAGAAACTCTTCCCTGGTGGTGAGGTCCGTCCTTGTCTTTCGGTGGCTCTCTTGTTCGCGGGATAATAGGTCGGCGGACGACCTCGCGGAGGCCTGATGATGGGTGCGACCCTTTTCGGTGGCGGCATCCGTGCGGAATCGTTCCGCGTCAATCGCTTCGTCCGAGGTTTCTCTTTCGACGCGCAGTCTTTCGTCTCCTTCCGCCTGGCGTTCGGCGCCGCTCCTGCCGGCGTCCGCTCTCCCGAGATCGCGCGAAGCGTCGGAGTCGCTGCGACTTTGCCGTTTGGCTTGGTCGGCCACGACGCGTTCCGCATCGCGATTGACGTCGGCCTGTTGCTCAGACGCTGAACCTGAGTCGCCCTCGCTTTGCCGTGGATGTTCTTTCTCTGGTGCCATTCCTTGTCGCGAGGGGAAACTGATTCTAGCAATGGATCGCCAGCGCATCCAGCGAATTGAGCGGCAAGAATCGCGGCTGGCGTTTAGGTCATCCCAACTCAGAAAACAATCTGTGTAATCTGCGCAATCTGTGGACCAAAATCTCCATCACGCTTCGCACAGCGAAGCGGCTACAGCGCCGGAATCGGAAAAGAGGCTAACGCGTCAGGCGAACCCGTTCGTGTTGTTGATCGAAGGTTACGGCAAACTGGCTCAGCGTCTTTACTCCAACATTGCCGACGTCGGACAAGGCGGGATAGGTAACTGTCGCATCGGGAAATTCATGACGGCCTAACCGTACGACTTCTTTGATGCGGACTTGCTTGATCTCCATCTCGCCGCTCGCGCTTCGGGCGCGGCCAACGACGACGGGTTCGGAGGCTTTCGTGAGTTTCTCGACGAACGCGGTCGGGAGAACAAAGGCGCCGATCCTGTTCCCAGAGTCGAGGTGAGCGCCGATCTTCGCGGTGCCCACGCTCAGCTCGACCGACGGCACGCCATGCTCGGCGTGATAATCAAGAATCTCCATCCCGTCGGACTTGGGCAATTCCCCCCGGCTGATGCGAACCAGTTTGGCCGGAAAATCCAGGGTCAGCAGATAGTCCTTGAACAAAGCCAGGCCGATTATGCCGTCGGCGGCGAGCGGTCGCGGGGAGTTCTTATAGTTTTTTACCGTCGCGGCCACGTCGGTAAAGCGAAGGCCGCCGGCTTCAATGGAATCGAGCTTCACCATCTCGGCCATCCCTGGGTTCCGGCCCGACGGGTCGCCGTCTCGCATTTGACCTGAGGGCTTCAAGCCGAGCTTTTCCATAAGGGAGGAATCAAGGCGCGGTCCGCCTTCCGCGCCGGTATCGAAGGCAAAGAGAAATGGACCCTTGCCGTTCACCATCAGCTCGATCGCCGGCATCCCGCCCTCGGTCTGCATCGGGATTGCCTTTGACTCGGAGGACGCCGGGTTCTGCCCTTCTGAGGATGTGAGCCAGGAAAATCCGGTGGTGAAGACCAATGTCAGGAGAAAGAGTTTTCGCATAGAGAAGTTGGGTTCGATGTTGGCGACAATACTCAGACGCCGCCCGCGGAAGGTTTCGTCTATGCCCGATCTTTTTTATTTCGACTTGGAGACGGCCTGCCCGCAGGCCGTTCGACTCTTGTCGTGATACATCCGGCCTGGGGGCAGGCCGGCTCCACGTCAGCAGCTAAAGAACTCATAAGAACGTTCGAAACCCTTTAGCTCATGAGAACCGGCTGGGTCGCATTTGACCTGGGTGTCGAGCTTCGCCTTTGCAGCGGCGCTGGCGAGCAAAGAAACACCTAACGAGCCGGCCAGCTTTTCCATTCGGAAAACGAAGTTCACCTCCGATCCCATCAGGCTCTCTTCACTCGACGAGGCGCCGCCAATGGCGACCCGGCCGAAGTGCAGGGCCAGACGAAAGCGCGGCTCTTTTTGCGACTGAAGCTCCTTTAGCTTGTTGACGGCAGCCGTAACATTCTCCGCGGCCTTTTCGTCATCCTGCCAGTAAGCCAGGAAACCATCGCCAAGATATTTGTCGATCGAACCTTGCCGTTCTTCGATAACCTCCTTGCAACTGGAAACCCAACCGCCAATCAGGGTGGCAAGCTTGTCGCTGACCATGCTGCGACTTAAGGGAGTAAAGTTCTCGATGTCGGCCAGGAGAAGCCAGCACGGTTCGTCCGCGATTTCGCGGATCGTGCGCTGCGCTAGCGTCGCCTGATATTCGCCGGACATGGCCACCGGCTGGCGAAAGGTGAAGACCTGATCGCCGATCGTGATCGTATCCCGGTCGCAAAGTTGGACCGGTTGATGGACGCGGCGCTTGTTGAGGAAAGTTCCGTTGATGCTGCCGAGATCGATCAGCCAAAATTCGCCGATGTTCTGGACGTTGATGATGGCATGGCGGCGCGAGATTTTCGGCGAGTCCAGGACCACCAAGCTTTTCTGCGAGCGGCCGATCGAACAATTTCCCCGAATGGGGATCCGCTCGCGTCCCGGCGTTTCCAGCCAGGCGCCTTCCAGTTGTTCCTCGCTCACAAAAGCGTTCTAATGAAAGTCATTTGAAAACAAAAGCGCCGGGATTTTGTCTTGGGCGAACCGGCGGAAAATCGCAGGATGTTCACCATGCAAATTCCTTCTCGCCGCCGGCATTTTTTTTTCGCCTGCTGTTTCCTGTTCGCCGCCGGTGCACGAGCGGAGGAACAGAAGCCGGGCGACGCCGTCCGCGCCATGGTGGATGCGGAAAGAAAATTTTGCCAGACCGGGCAGGAGAAGGGAACACGCGCCGCATTTCTCACCTTCCTGGCGGATGACAGCATTGTTTTTTGGCCTAGCCCCGTGAATGGCCAGGAATCCTGGAGCAAGCGGACGGAGAACGGGCTCGACCTCATCTGGGAGCCAGTGTTTGCCGTCATGGCGCGCAGTGCCGACTTCGGATACACCACCGGGCCCGTGAAGTGGAAGGCGAGCAAGACTGAAACAAAGCCGCTTGGCCTCGGCTACTTTGTTTCCATCTGGAAGAAACAAAAGGACGGTTCATGGAAAGTGGCGCTCGATGCCGGGACAGAAACCCCGGAGCCGACAGGAAAGCCGGAATCTCTGCGGATGGTTTCTTCCGATAAGCCGACGAGAGCGAAACCCGATCCAGATTCCGCGCGCAAAACGCTCCAGCAAGCCCAAAAGAAATTCGCCGAAGCGGCGAAGGCCGATTCCGGCAGAGCGGCCCTGGCGGTTGCGGCTGATGACATCCGCGTTTATCGCGACGCGCACTTTCCCGCAGTTGGACTAGCTTCGGCGGGCGGGCTCCTCACTACTCAAGGCCGGAAGTTACTCTTGGAGGCATTAGGCGGCGACATGAGCCATTCCGCCGACCTGGCCTACACCTACGGAAAATATTCCAGCGCCGGCGAGGGCAACGAGAAGGGACACTACTTCCAAATCTGGCAGCGCGATGACGCGGGCCATTGGAAGCTGGTTCTCGATTGGCAGCAGGCACTGCCAGCCGAAAAATAGCACGCGCTAAATTTTTGAATCCAAAGCGCAGGCGGCGCGCATCCCATCTGGGAACTCGCGAACATGCAAACGCTTTTCCAGGACCTTCACTACGGTTTTCGTCAGCTTCTCAAACGTCCCGGATTCACTTTTCTCGCGATCGTCTCCATGGCGCTCGGCATCGGCGCCAACACCGCCATCTTTAGCCTTGTCGATACCGTCGTGTTCCGGCCCCTGCCGGTGCGGAACGCGTCCGAACTCCAGGAACTTTACGGCACGCTTCACAATGGCGCCGATTACACGATCCAGTCGTATCTGAACTACAAAGATTACCGGGATCGCAACCAGGTCTTCTCCGGACTGGTCGCCTTCCGGATCGCCGTCGCCAGCCTAAGCCACAACGGCAACAACGAGCGCGTCTGGGGCACCATGGCCTCCGCAAATTACTTCGACGTCCTTGGCGTGCCGCCTCTTCTCGGTCGCGGTTTTCTCCCGGAGGAAGATCAAACCCCGAAGTCCCATCCAGTCGTTGTCCTGAGTTACGGTTGCTGGCAGAAACGTTTCGCCTCCGACCCCGCGATTGTTGGCCGCAGCGTCCTGGTGAACAACGTCCCGTTCACGGTGGTCGGCGTTGCACCGAAAGGCTTTATCGGCACTGATGTGGCCTACTCCCCCGAATTCTGGACTCCAATGATGATGGGGCCGGTGATCGAACCGGGCAGCAACTGGCTCGAAAATCGCGCCAGCGATAATAGTTTCGTCGTCGGACGCCTCAAGCCGGGCATCACCAAGGCGCAGGCGCAGGCATCCTTGCGCGCCTTGACTTTCGAGATGGGGAAGGAACATCCCGAAGAAAATGCAGGCCGCGGCATCGAGTTGATTCCGCCCGGCCTGTTCATCCCCGATATTCGGAATGGTGTTTTCGCGTTTACGGCGGTTCTCGGAGCGGTCGGTTTCCTCGTCCTCCTCCTCGCGTGTGTAAACCTGGCCAATCTTCTCCTCGCGCGCGCCACGGAACGGCGCAAGGAAATTGCCATCCGCCTCGCAGTCGGCGCGAGCCGACGCCGGCTCATCCGGCAATTAATGACGGAGAGCGTCATGCTTTCGCTGGCCGGCGGAATTTTCGGCGTGCTGGTCGCGGCTGCGATCAATCGCGTCGTTCAGCGGGTCGATTTTCCGATCGACATCGCGCTCGTCTTCGATCTGCGAATCGATTGGCGCGTGCTCTCCTTCACTCTCGGCCTCTCGGTCCTGACCGGAATGTTGTTCAGTCTGATTCCCGCGCTCCAATCATCGAAGCCTGAGCTCGTGCCAGCGTTGAAAGACGAAACTTCGATGGCTGGGTTCCGCCGGTCCCGGCTGCGCAATACCCTGGTCGTCGCCCAGGTCACGCTCTCGCTCGTGCTCCTCATCAGCGCGGGCCTTATCGTGCGAAGCTTACAGGAAGCGCAAAAGATGCGGCCCGGATTCAATCCGGAGAACGCCGTCGCGTTTTCGTTTGATGTCGGTTTGCAGGGTTACGACGAAACGAAAGGGCGCGCCCTCCAGAAACAGGCGCTCGAACGGATCCGAGCTCTTCCCGGGATCGAGGCAGCCGCCCTCGTGGATAACATCCCCCTCAGTCTTAATTACAACAGTGCGGCTATTTACCTCGAGGGACAACCGCCCACGCCCGCCAGCCAGCTTCCGCTCGCCATTCCCAGCTCGGTCAGCCCTGATTACTTCCGAACCATGGGAATCTCACTGCGCGGCCGTGATTTCACCGACCAGGAAGAAAAGGTGGAACATCGGGTCGCGGTTGTGAACGAAACCTTCGCGAAGAAGTTTTTCCCGGGTCAGGATCCGGTCGGAAAAAGGTTCAATTTCAGTGGGGCGGACAAGCCGTTCTGGGAAATCA
>JBEEHU010000120.1:0-6743 GCA_041167565.1 Verrucomicrobiota bacterium
TGGAAAGATCGAAGGAAGAAATCCAGATCGAAGAGACACTCGTCTTCGATTTTCTGCACGGCCTTGGGGAAGCGTTTACGGAAACGATTCGCGCCACCGACCTGCACCGGCTGATCGTCGAAGGCGCGGCGCGGATTCTCGATGCGCAGGGCGGCGCGCTCTACATGATGGAACGAGCCGGGGGAAAATTGGCGCCCGCTTTTGTTTCGAAAGGTTGCCCGCCATTCATTGATGTCCCGACCCACATCCTGCAGCAGGCGGCCTCCAATCCGGCCGCGCTGGAAAGTTATCTCCGCCTCCACGCCATTCCGCCGGGCGAAGGAATCATCGGCGGGGTCTGGCAGACGCGGGAGCCGGTTTGCCTGAGCGATCTCGCGACGGCGCCGGAGCTGGCGGGTTTGCGCGGCACGTCGCTCGGCGCCGCTTCGGTCATGGTGACGCCGTTGCTTTATGGAAAGCAAAACATGGGCGTCCTGGCGCTCGGGAACGGGCCTTCGAGCCCGTCGTTTAGCGCCAGCGATTTCGTCGTTTTCAAATCGATCGCGGAACAGTCGGCGTTCGCGCTTTATAACGCGATCATCTACTCGGAGGCGAACGAGAAGAAACGCCTCGATCACGACCTCGAGATCGCGCGCGACATCCAGCGCATCCTCCTGCCGAGCGAAGCGCCGCGCGTGCCGGGATTCGAGATCAGCGGCATCAACATTCCCGCGCGCCACGTCAGCGGCGATTATTTCGATTACCTCGAGGTGGATGAGCAACGGCTTGGAGTCGCGATTGCGGATGTCTCGGGGAAAGGCGTGCCCGCTTCCATCATTATGGCGATCTGTCGCAGCGTCCTGCGCAGCCAGGCGGCCGGAAATCCGTCGCCCTCCGATGTGCTGAAAAAAGTAAACCGCCAGCTTTATCCCGATATCAAGGAGGACATGTTTATCAGCATGGCCTACGTGATTCTCGACCACGCCCACAGCACTGTGACGCTCTCGCGCGCCGGGCATGACGCGCCGATTCTTTTCGAGCATGCGACCAAAACCGTCGCTCCAGTGAAGCCTCCCGGAATGGTCCTCGGAATTGACAGTGGAAGCGTGTTCGATAGGATAGCCGTAGACTTCGCTCTCTCGCTTAAACGGGACGATTGCCTGCTTCTCTACACGGATGGAGTCACCGAGGCGCTCGACGCGGCCGGCGACGAATTTGGCGTCGAACGCATGATGGAATGTGTTCGGGTCAGCGCGCCGGAGGGTGCGCCAGCGATCATCACCCGGCTGATCGACGAGTTACGGAGCTTCGTGGGAGCGCAGCCGCAAAACGATGACATCACCCTGATCGCTATTCGCAAAACATGAGAAAAATTCCTGTCACTGATTCCACGGACGACGAACCAGCGCAGCCGACGTCAAAAACGATCGGCGCTGATCAAGCGGAGGACGATTCGACCGAAGCACTGCAGGCGGACTTGAACCGCTTCCGTGATCTCGCGCTGCGAAGCCAGGCTGATTTCGAGAATTACAAGAAGCGGTGCACGCGCGAGAAGGAGCAAGCGATCAAGTACGCCAACAGCGCGCTCCTCGAGAAATTGATCGCGATTATCGATAACTTCGAACTCGGTCTGGAGGCGGCGCGGGCGGAGGGAGAGAACTCAGCGGTGTTTTCCGGCATGACCATGGTCTTGAAACAATTGATGGATTTTCTGACCGAGCATGGCTTGCAGGCGATCGACGCTACGGGACAAAAGTTCGATCCGAATCTGCATGAAGCGATCGCGCACGAGCCGAGCAACGAATTCCCGGAAGGTGTCGTCCTCCGGCAGACCCGCCGCGGCTATCGGATGAGGGACCGGCTCCTGCGGCCTTCCAGCGTCGTGGTTTCGAGCGGTCCGGCATAGGTCGCATACGACCTATTCGAGCTATTACCCGATGCCGACAGAAAAGCGTGATTACTACGAAGTCCTGACCGTCGAGCGCACCGCGACTGAAGAGGAAGTGAAGCGCGCTTATCGCAAGCTCGCGGTGAAATTTCATCCGGACAAAAACCCGGACGATCCTCACGCCGAGGAAAAATTCAAGGAACTCGGCGAGGCCTACGACGTGTTGATGGATGCCGACAAACGCGCGGCCTACGACCGCTTCGGCCACGCCGCTTTTGCCCAGGGCACCGCCGGACGCGGCGGTGGATTTCACGATCCCTTCGATATTTTTCGCGAAGTTTTCGGGGGGGGTGGCGGCGCGGGCGGAATCTTCGAATCGTTTTTCGGCGGCGGCGCGAGTGAGGACCGCGAAGGGCGGCAGCGCGGATCGGATCTGCGCTACGACATGCAGATCAGTCTCGAGGAAGCCGCCTCGGGCGTGGAGAAGGAGATCGAGGTTCGCAAGCTCGATGTCTGCACGAAATGTGGCGGCAAAGGCGCCGAACCCGGCTCGCGCACGATCAATTGTCCCACCTGCGGTGGCCGCGGCCAGGTCATCAGCTCGCGCGGATTTTTTCAGGTCTCGCAGACTTGTCCACGTTGCCGCGGCGTCGGCCAGATCATCGAAAAGCCATGCAAAGCCTGCGCGGGCGAAGGGCGGGTCGAGAACACGAGCCGGATCAAATTGAAAATCCCGGCGGGGATCGCGGATGGATCGCGACTGCGAACCACCGGCAATGGCGAAGCGGGAATCCGTGGCGGAACGCCGGGCGATCTTTACGTCGTCATCCACATCAAGGAGCACGCGATCTTTCAGCGCGAAGATGACAATCTTTATTGTGAAGTGCCGATCTCATTCACGGTCGCGGCGCTCGGCGGCGAAATCGCGGTGCCGACGCTGGAAGGCAAAGCGAATCTGAAAGTGCCCGCGGGAACTCAAAGCGGCCAGGTCTTCAAATTGCGCGGGAAAGGCGTCGTCAACGTGAATGCGCGGGACCGCGGCGATCTCATGGCGCGCCTCCTTGTCGAGGTGCCAACGCGGCTGAACAGCGATCAACGGCAGAAACTAGAGGAATTTTCCGCGCTCTGCGGCGAGGAAAATACGCCGTTGCACAAAAGCTTTTTCGATCGCGCGAAAGAATTTTTCCGCTAGGTGGCCGACGGAGGAAGAACATGCATCGGTTTTATCTCCCGCCGGAGAAATGGCATCCCGATGCGCTAGTTTTAGCGGATGGCGAAGCGCACCATTGTCGTAACGTCCTGCGCCTCGGACGCGGCGACAAGATCGTGATCTTTGATGGCCGCGGCCGCGAGCTGACGGCAGAGATCGTTTCGAACGATGCCCCCGAAACATCCCTGAGGAAACTCCATGAAGCGCGAACGCCGCCGCTGCGTTGCCGGATCACGCTTGGTCAGGCCATCCCGAAAGGGAAGAACATGGACTTGATTGTGCAGAAGGCGGTCGAGATCGGCGCCGCCGAGATCGCACCGATTCTATCCGACCGGACGGTGGTGCGGCTCGATGAAGACAGCGCAATGTCGAAGCAGGCGAAGTGGCAGACCGTCGCGATCGAAGCGGCGAAGCAATGCGGACAAAACTGGTTGCCCCCGGTGCAGCCGCCGCGTTCTCTCGCGCAATTTTTTCAGGATCACCGCCGTTTCGATCTGCAACTAATCGGGTCGCTGCAATCGGATGCGGTGCATCTCAAGAAAATCCTCGCGGAATATTCTGCCGAGCACGGCGATCGTCCGACGAGTGTCCTTATGCTAGTCGGCCCCGAAGGAGATTTCACGCCTGCTGAGCTTTCACTGGCCCGGAGCCAGGGCTGCCGGCCAATTACGCTGGGACCAATCGTGCTGCGGGTTGAGACTGCGGCGATCTATTGCCTGAGCATTCTCTCCTACGAGTTGCTGGTGTAGTACTGGAGCCGGCACGCCCTCGTGCCGGAGAGAGAAACCTTAGCTGCGCCCGGCCCACGGCCTGAGGGCAGGCCGTCTCCATTATTTCCGAACGTAACTCACCCGCCAGATCGTCTTGTTTCCGTCCTCGCTAAAGAGCAGGCTGCCATCTTTCGCGACCGTGATTCCCACTGGCCGCCCCCAGACATTTCCTTCCGGCGTCACGAACCCGGTCACGAAATCTTCGTAGTCACCACGCGCCTTTCCCGTCGCCTTGTCGATAGGCACGCGGACGATTTTGTAACCGGTCCGGCGCGCCCGGTTCCACGAGCCGTGAAACGCCGCGAAGATGTCGCCCTTGTATTCCGCCGGAAATTGCGTGCCGTCATAAAAGCAAAGATTCAACGTCGCCGAATGGCTCTGCACTAGAATGTCCGGCACGAGAACTTTGTCGGCCAACTCCGCGTGGGCCCCTTTATGTCGCGGATCCTGATGATTACCGATATAGAACCAAGGCCAGCCGTAGAACCCGCCCGGTTGCACCCGGCTGATGTAATCCGGCACGAGATCTTCGCCCAGTTCGTCGCGCTCGTTCGTGCTCATCCAAAGTTCGTTCGTCCCGGTACGGACCGCGATTCCGACCGCATTGCGAATCCCCCACGCGAAGACGTTTCGGCCGGTGCCGTCAGGGTTGAACTCGAAGATGCGCGCGCGATCCGCCTCCATCGCGTTATCGGAAACATTCGAGAACGAACCGATCGAGACGTACATCTTTTTGCCATCCGGCGAGAAGACGATGTCGCGCGTCCAATGTCCGCCGCCCGGCAACAACCCGCCGCCGGAAAGTTCCACTTTAAGTTTCTCGACCGGCCCGCGTGCCTTGAGGTCGCCGTTGCGGTAAGGGAATCGCACCACTCCATTCGTGTTGGCGACGTAAAGGAATTGCGGATCCGGCCCGGGTGGGTAAAAGGCGATCCCGAACGGGTCTTTCATGCCTTCGTTTGCAAACGTTTCCGTGACCTCCGGCTTTCCGTCGCCATCGCGCAAAACCTTGATTGAGTCCGATCGGCTTTCGGTAACGAAGATGTCTCCATTCGGCGCAGTCAGCAGGAAGCGTGGGTAGGTAAAGCCGCTGGCATATTCTTCGATCTTGAAGCCCTCCGGCACGCGAGGTTGCGCGCCGGCCGGCCTGCGGACGACGCGTGGACTGTTGTTGGCTGACTCCGTTGCATACGGAGCCGGCAGGTCTTCCACTGTAATCTTGTGCCGGACGCCCGGCGCATCCTGCGTCCAATCCGCCGTGACCGCGGCGTTGCCGCTTAGTGATTTGTTTTCTGCTCCATTGCTGCTTTGCACAAAAGCGAATGCAGCGATCGAGAGAGCGATCAGATATCTCATCCTCAATAAATATACGGCTCGGAAAGTGCGAAGGCGTTGCGCAGCAGTTCCAGTCGCGGCTCGGCCTCTTTCGCGAGAATCACTTCCACGACATCGAAACGAAACAGGATATCCGGATCATCCAGTAATCGCAGCCATGCCAGCCCACCGCGGGAAATTCGCTTTTGCTTGTCACGATTAACCGCATCGAACGGCCGGCCGAAATCCTCTCGCGTCCGCGTTTTCACCTCGACGAAAACGAGCGTGTCGCGCTCGCGGCAGACAATATCGATCTCGCCGCCGCTGCGGCCGCGAAAATTACGATACAGGATTTTGTAGCCGTTCCTCCGCAGAAACCGGCACGCCAGTTTCTCCCCCCGCGTCCCAAGCCGAAGATGCGCGGGGCGCGAAGGCGAAAACCGGCTGCGCCACCGGTTCGAAAGATCGGCGATGAATCGGACAAGGCCCGTGTTCATGCAATTTAATCAGGTGAAGTTCTGTGCCGTAGCCTTTGTGCTGGCTGAAGCAATACTCGGGAAAACGAGCGCAGAAGTCGCGCATAATCGCGTCGCGTGTGACTTTCGCGATCACGCTCGCGGCGGCAATACTGAGACTGTAGCAATCGCCGTCGATGATCGCCGTCTGCGGCAAGGGAAAAGGAAAAACCGGGAGGCCATCGATGAGAACGTGCTCAGGCTGCAGGGTGAGCGTAGCGAGCGCCGCGCGCATCGCTTTGTGGGTGGCGCGCAGAATATTGATCGCATCGATCTCGACCGAATCGACGATCCCGACCGCCCAGACGATCGCGCAATTCGCGATGAGATCGTGATAAATTTCTTCGCGTTTTTCCGGCAGCAGTTGCTTGGAGTCGTTCAGCCGCCGGTGGCGAAATTTTTCCGGAAGAATAACCGCAGCGGCTACGACCGGACCGGCGAGCGCGCCGCGACCGGCTTCATCCACGCCCGCAATGGTCGAGATGCCCAGGCCGCGCAGCCTGCGTTCATGCCGGAAACCACAACGACGATACATCCGGGGAAAATACTGGAACGCTGAAAAACTGAAATGCTGAAATTATTTCAGCTTTTTCGCGTTTCAGTTTTTCAGCACTTATTCCCGCACCGCCGTCGCTTCCTTGCCCTTGCGAGTGCGCAGGTAATTCAGCTTGGCCCGGCGGGCGCGCCCGACTTTTTCCACTTCCACCTTCGCGATCCGCGGAGAATGGATCGGGAACACGCGCTCGACCCCTTCGCCGTAGGAAATTCGGCGGACGGTAAAGGTTTCGTTGAGCCCGCGGCCTTTGCGGCCGATCACGATCCCGGCAAAAATCTGGATGCGTTCCTTGTCGCCCTCGACCACTCGCGTATGCACGCGCACGCCGTCGCCGACTTTGAAGTCGGTCACGTCCGTCTTGAATTGTTCCTTTTCGATTGCGTCGATAATGCTGCTCATACGGCTCCTTTTGCTCCCGCTCGGCGGGCGTTCATCTTCAATCCAGTAGGCCCGAAAAGCAAAAGGAAATGTAGAGGCGCTTGTGCCAAGCGCCTTTATTTGGTCAGGCGCT
>JBEEHU010000121.1:0-15054 GCA_041167565.1 Verrucomicrobiota bacterium
TCTAGTGAGGGACATGATGCGAGAGCCAGAAATGCCGCGTGATCAACGACAAGAGGATCGCAATGACGAATACCGTCAGAGGCCAAATCGGAGAGCTGAGTCCTCGCCTCATACCATCTAACGAGAATAAGATGAGCGACGGCGGACGACGACGCGCGTCGCTCGGAGTAGAAGTGTGGAAGTCATCTCAAAAGTGGAGCGCACAGCGGTCCGGCGTTCGCTCCATCGCATGGTTAGACGATCAGCGTGGCCGGCACTCATGACGTGATGGTAATAAGCTCCTTCTCCCGGAAAGTGAAGTCCGGAGCTCGAATGTCGTCGGCTGTGCAGGAACGAACGTGCTCAGGAGGCGCGGCCTCGTCGCCCGACCAACAGCCAAAAATGCGGATGGGCTGTGCATCTGCGGCAGGCTGCCGAGGTAGCTGGCAAGCGCTTCGTGGTCTGCCTGTGTATCCGCTGCGTCTTCCCTTGTGGCGTGAGGATCACCGAAAGCGTCGCAGCGAAAGCCGCATCCGCAGCTAGTGTGAGATCCAACATACCGGACGTGCGGAGTAGCCAAATGCTGCTGTGCCGCCATCTCTTCAGGCGCGGGCTCGCCCACGTTGAACCGGGCGTCGGTCTCGTCGAATGCGATAAGTGGCGTGCTGATGCTGGTGCCGAGGAAGTAGACCATGCACATGGCTCTTATCGTCTAACGAGATTTAGACGAATGTTCGCCTTTAAAGGCGAACATTTTTTCGTCTAACTCGGCCAGAGGCCGGGAAAGGGGTTCGTCCACGGGGCTGCGGACGGTCAGGCCCGGGCGCTCGCCGACGTGGGTGTAAATCATGGTGGTGGAAACGTCCTTGTGTCCAAGGAGCTCTTGAACGGTGCGAACATCGTAACCGCTTTCAAGCAGATGGGTGGCAAAGCTGTGTCGAAACGTATGGCAACTGGCGGCCTTGGCAAGACCGGCGGCCCGAATGGCCTCCTTGACCGCGTTCTGCAAATTCTTCTCCCCAACGTGATGGCGTCGTGTTTCTCCGCTGCGCGGGTCCACCGAAAGAGAACTGGCCGGAAAAACATATTGCCAGGCCCATTGTCTGGCAGCACCGCGATATTTTCGATCCAAGGCCGAAGGCAAATGGACAGCCCCGCCGCCGCGACCCAGATCCTGCCGATGCAGCTCTTCGATTCGCGCCAGATGAGCTTGGAGCGGTCGACAGAGTCGCTCCGGCAAAAGCGTCACTCGTTCCCGCAGGCCCTTACTTTCCCGAACCGTGATTTGGCGGTAGCCGAAGTCGATGTCCTTGATCCGCAACCGCAAACATTCCAGAAGCCGTAATCCACTGCCGTAGAGCAAATGCGCCATGAGTCTGTAGTCGCCCTTGAGGTGCGCAAGAACAGCGCGCGCTTCGGCCCGAGTAAAGACGACTGGAATTTTCGGTGGCCGTTTGGCGCGCTGCAGATCGATGAACTCGAGCTTCCGTTCGAGCACTTGCTGATAGAGGAAAAGCAACGCGCACAGCGCCTGATTTTGGGTGGAAGCGCTGACGTTGCGGTTGACGGCAAGATGAGAGAGGAAGGCCGCAATTTCCTCTTCGCCCAAGTCGCCGGGATGACGCTTGTCATGGAATACTATGAAGCGCTTGATCCAATCAACGTATACCTTTTCGGTCCGGATCGAATAACGCTTGACCCGCAGATGCCAGCGGACGCGATCGAGCAATTTCGGGGCGACGGGGGAAGGCGCTGGGGAAGCGATCATGGGAACGACCGGCAATTATGGATAAAGGAGCCGAAGCCTCAAGCAGAAAAGTCGGAGGGCGAGATGCAGGAGGCGGAGGAAGCAAAGCTTCTAAGATAACTGGCATTCCCAAGTGCAACTTGGGAACGAGGGAAAGGAAAAAGGAGAAAATGGGGAGAGCCGCCTGCTCCAAGGCTATGGCGTGAAGAGCCCATTGGATTAGTGCTTGGACGACCCGCGTTTCGCACAGCGAAGCGGCTACAGAAAAGCGAAAGCGATGAGTCAGCTAGCGCAACCCCGTTCCCCAGCGGCTGTGGAGGAAGCGCTCGACGGGGGAGAAGAGGATTTTGTCGGTAAGAAGGCCAATGACGATGATAACGAGCATGACGCCGATGACCTGGTCCATGGCGTGCAGCTCGCGCCCGTAATGCAAGAGATGGCCGAGGCCGAACCCGGTGAGGATGGTTACGTAAATCTCGGCGGCCATGAGCGAGCGCCAGGCAAACGCCCAGCCTTGTTTCATCCCGCTTACGAGGAAGGGCAGCGAGGCCGGCAGGATGACCTTCGTCCACTTATGCAGGCCGCGCGAGCCCATCGTGCGGGCGGCCCGGGCGAAGATGGGCGGGATGTTCCGCACGCCGGTGTCGGTGGCGATGACAACGGACCAGACGGTGCCCATGATGACGACGAAGAGCATGGCGCTCTCGGTTTGGCCGAACCAAAGCAAGGCGAGCGGTATCCAGCAAACGCTCGGCAAGGTCTGAAGACCCAGAGCCATGACGCCAATGGTGTCTTCAACGAATTTGAATGCGGAAGTAAACAGACCTAGCGGGAGACCTATGGCGATCCCAATGAGATAACCTACCAGAAGGCGGCGCACCGTTACACTTGTAGCCTGGAGCAAGGTGCCGTCACGGGCCGCGCCGAGAAGGTATTCACCTACACTTTGCGGCGAGGGCAGCAGGACCGGCGAATAAATGCCTGATTGGACGATGAAGTGCCAGATAGCTATCAGGACAAGGAAGAAGAGGGTGGCGAGAAGAGTGCGTCGCATTATTCGGCTACCTCCCCTGCCGCATAGCCTTTCAAGGCCCGGGTGATTTTGCCGGCGTGCTCCGCCAGCGCGATGCTGTTGATATCGCGCGGCCGAGGGAGCGGAACTTCGAATTCTTCCCGGATCTGGCCCGGATTGCGCGAGAACAAGATCACGCGATCGGCCAGACAAACGGCTTCGCGAACATTGTGGGTGACAAAGACGATGGTCTTGCGCCGCTTTTCCCAGATGCGCTGGATATCGTTGTAGAGTTGCTCGCGCGTAAGAGCATCGAGCGCGGCGAACGGTTCGTCCATGAGGAGGACACGCGGGTTCGGCGCGAGGGCGCGCGCGAGCGCCACCCGCTGCTTCATTCCGCCGGAGAGTTCGTGGACATGCGCCGCGGAAAATTTTTCGAGACCTACCAGTTGAAGAAAGAACTTCGCGACCTCGAGCCGCTCTTTGTTTCTCAGGCCGGGTTTTAGTTTTAAGCCGAACATGACGTTGCCGGTGACGTCGAGCCACGGAAAGAGCGCGGCTTCCTGAAACATGACGAGGCGGTGGCGGCCGGGATTCAGGACCGGTTGATTATCCGCCATGACCCGGCCCTGGTCCGGCGTCTCGAGCCCGGCGATGATATCGAGCAAGGTGGATTTGCCGCAGCCGCTGGGACCGACGAGGCAGACGAACTCGCCTTCCGCGATCTGGAGCGAGATGTTATCGAGCGCGTGCACCGTCTGCCGGGTGGTGCGAAACCACTTCGAGACATTCTCGACCGAAAGTTTCGCCGGCGGAAAACCCTGGAGTTCCTCCTGAAGGGACATCAGGGTTTTTCGAAAAGCTTCGAGAGATCGGGCGCAGTTTTGATAAAACCGGCCTTGACCGAGTTCTGTACGAAACTCTCGACCAGGGCGCGCGGCACCTCGGCGGTAAAAACAATCCGCTTCCACGATTGCGCGATGAGGTCGGGAGCCATGTCGCTTTTGGTTTCTTCGAGCAGCTCGGCTTTGATCAGCTTTTGCGCCTCCTCGGGATTTTTCATCATCCAATCGGTCAGCTCGGCGTGCGCCTGCGCGAACTTCTTCGCGAGCTCGCGCCGTTCCGAGAGAAATTTCGCGCTCGAGACCAGGACCGTCGTCGCGACCTCACGTTCATCGACCAGAATTTTTCCGCCCGCTTCGCGCTCGAGACGGGTAACCCACGGCTCAACGGTCCAGACGGCGTCGACTCGTTTCTGTTGAAACAACGAAAGCTGATCCGGGTTCTGGGTTGGCAAGACCTGCGCGTCGCCGCCGAGCTGGGTGATGTTGAGGCCGCCAGCTACAAGCCAGGCGCGGCAGGAGATGTCCTGGGTATTGCCGAGCTGGGGCGTCGCGATTTTCTTGCCGCGAAAATCAGGAGGCGCTTTCAGGTTCTGATCGGGCTGGACAACCAGCGCGGCGCCGCCATTGGCTGCGCCGGCGATGAGGCGCATCTCGGCGCCGTTGGATTTAGTGTAAGCATTCAGCGCCGGGCCGGGGCCGACGTAGGTGAGATCGATGGACTTGGCGAAGATGGCTTCCATGGCGCTCGGACCGGCATTGTAAACGAACCACTCGATCTTGATGCCGGAGCCGAGGCGCTCTTCGAACCAGCCTTTCCCCTGCCGGGTGAGATTGTGGGCCACCAAGCCCTGGGCATGGGTGATGTTTGGAAAATGTCCGACGCGCATGGTCACGTTTTCCGCTCGCACCACCTGGCCGAGGGCGAGCATCAGAAGGAGCAAATAAGTTTTCTTCATAACGATTCGGATTCCAAATAATAATGGGCGAGAGAGCTGGCTGACGAGCGGATTTTCCCGTCAGCTCATCAGCTCTGAGATCGGCGCCATCGGTTCGATGTGATCGCAAAAGATCTTGAAGGTCGCCAGGATGGGCACCGCCAGAATCATTCCGGAGATTCCCCACATCCAACCCCAAAACGCGAGCGCGATCAGGATCACGACGGGGTTCAAGGTCAATGAGCGGCCGAGCAAGACTGGCGTGATGAAGTTCCCTTCCAGGATCGCAAGCGTGAGATAGCTGGCTGGAAAGATCATCGCGTAGCCGAGGCTGTCGAAACTCAGGACCGCGCCGAGGGTCATGCAAATGATGCCGGTGAGCGCGCCGAGGTACGGGATGAAGTTCAACATCGCCACGAGGACGCCCCACATGATGGGATTGCGCAACCCGAGAAAATGAACCGTTAGGCCCACCGCGAGACCTAGGCCCATATTGATGGCGGTGATCGTGAGGAGGTAACGGGAAATCTGTTCCTCGATCTCGCGCATGATGGAGACTGCGCGTTTTTTGTCCCCCAGCCGCGGCGTGACCTTGATGATTTTCGTCAGGAACACCCCGTCGTAAGCGAGAAGGAAATAAAGGAGGATCAGCATGACGACGGCGCTGGCCACGAACTCGGGCGTTTGGGTGAAGAAGGCTTCCGCGAGCGCGCTTCGTTTCACTACCACGGTCTTGGCTTGCGCTTCCTCAGTGGTGGTCAGCTTGTCGATTTCGCCCGTGGCCTGCGCCACTTTCTCCATCGGTTTTTTAAGCGGCAAAAGTTTTTGCTGGAGTTGATGCAAACTGTAAGGCGCTTTTTCCAGCCAGCCGGATGCGGGCTCCGCCAGCCGGGAAACTCCGTAAACTCCCAGGCCAAGGAGCGAAAGAAGGATAAGCCCGGCGGCGAACGGCGGTCCGATCTTGATCCGTCCGAGCAGGCGCACCAGCGGGACGAGCAGATAGCTGAGAAGTAACGCCAGCACCAGGGGCAACAGCATCGCGCGCATGAAATACATCGTGTAAAAAACCGCGAGCACGAAGAGGCCGGTCAGCGCGATGGACTTGATGTCGAACGGCCCCCGGAGCAGATCCGAAATGCGGAGCTGTCGGCGGATGCGTGCCTGCTCCCTTGCCCCACCGCCCTCGGCTCGATCATCGAACGCCATTGTTGAATGAATCGCGACTGCGACCCGTTTCGCGCGCTCGAATTGTAGCGGCGGTCTATGACCGCCGAACGTTTCGGCTCACCAATGCTCGGCGGTCATAGACCGCCGCTACAGGGACTAGGCAAGACCGGCTCGTTTGTGATAATCTTCAGCGATGATGCGGTCGATCGCGCTGGCGTTCACTCTTCTTTTCGCGGCGTCGTTGCAGGCGCAGGACGAATTGCCGAAGGATCCGAGCGAACCGCTCGACATCGAACCGCCTCTCTTGATCCAGGAAACGCCGAACCGAAATATTCGCCGCGCGACTCCTGACGTCGCTGATCAGAAGGAACTCGATCCGGAGCGAATCGCGGCCGCGCTGGAGAAGGCGAAGAAGAGCGCGGCCTCGGGCGAGCGGCTCTATAAAAGCGGCATCATCGCGAAGGTGGAAGCGGAGAACCGGGCGCTGAAAGTGATCCGGCTGGAAGCGGATCTCGCCGCAGCCAACCTGGAGCTCGCGAAGGAGAACATCGCCGCCCAACAGACGCACTTCGACGCGGGAGAAATCACGCAAGCCGAATTGGAGACGGCGAAATCGGGATTGCTCGCCGCAACGAACGAAGCGCAATTGGCCTCGGGCAAGCGCGAGCGGGCGGAACTGGACGCGGCCCTGTTGAATTTGCACCGCCAGAAAAAACTCCTGGCGATGGGAAGCGGAAGAAAATCTGAGGTCAACCGAGCCGAGGAAAAAGTTTCGGAGCTTCAACGGCCGAAAGAATAATCGGTCCGCTTGCGCTGCCATCTCTTGGAGCCGCGTCCCTGTGGGACGCGCCTACAGAAAATGCTTCCCGGCGTCTTGATTTTTGTGTAACGCCTGCCATATCACCCGCTTGCCAATCAGCGCCATGAGATTCCCGATTCGAAAAATCCTCGTTTGCAGCGCAATCTTTGCCGCGACCGCGCAGACCAGTTTTGCCGGTTCGTTCCCTTCCTATGGACCGACCACTCCCGGAAATGAGGCGAAGCTTAACGGCAGTCTGGCCCTCGCTCCCGTGAACGCGCCGCTCTCAGTGAAACGCGCCATCTGGGCGGCGAACCAGTTGCGCACAAAACCGTATCGCTATGGCGGCGGCCACAAAACTTTTCACGACAACGCCTACGATTGCTCCGGCACGGTTTCCTATGCGCTGGCCGGCGCCGGTCTTGTTAGCATTCCGATGAGCTCAAAGGAATTTCGCGCTTACGGAAGCCGCGGTCCCGGAAAATGGATCACTGTCTATGCGCGGAACGGTCACACCTTCGCCGTCATCGCTGGGCTGCGCCTCGATACGACTTCTCCGCACAATCCGAGCCGTCGCTGGGCGCCTCGCTGGCAGATAACCGATCGACGGCCCGCCGGTTTCGAAGCCCGCCATCCGATCGGTTTGTAATCGCTGTAGCCACCCCGCTGTGTCGGGGCGAAAAAACGGCACGGCGATCCCGCAGTCGCGGGACCGTGGCTACAGCGGAGCGGACGAGAAGAATTAGCGGTGGCGCGTCTGCGTCGCCGTTCTAAGGTTCACGACTTATGGCCTACCCGATTCTTCGCCAATCGCTCTTCGCTCTTATCACCATTTCAGCCGGCATTTCGTCCGCGCTCGCAGATGAAGGGATGTGGTTGTTCAACAACCCGCCGCTCAAGCAATTCAAAGAGAAATACCAGTTCGAGCCGACACCGCAGTGGCTCGAGCATCTCCAGAAATCGAGCGTCCGTTTTAATTCGGGCGGGAGCGGTTCGTTCGTTTCGGCGAACGGACTCGTCATCACGAACCACCACGTCGGCCTCGATACCCTCCAGAAAATCAGCAGCGAAAAGAACAACTACGTCCGCGACGGTTTCTACGCGAAGACCCAGGCGGAAGAACCGCGCGCGACCGACCTCGAGCTCAATGTGCTGATGTCGGTCGAAGATGTGACGGCGCGCGTGACGGCGGCGTTGAAAGCGGGCCAGAGCGCCGAGCAATCTGCCGCCGCGCGGCAAAAGGCGATCGCGGAGATCGAAAAGGAGAGCAAAGAAAAAACCGGATTGCGCTCGGATGTGGTCACGCTTTATCAGGGCGGCGCTTACCACCTTTATCGTTTCAAGCGCTACGACGACGTGCGGCTCGTCTTCGCGCCCGAGGAACAGATCGCGTTTTATGGAGGCGATCCGGATAATTTTGAGTATCCGCGCTTCGATCTCGATATCTGTATTTTTCGCGCCTATGAAAACGGCCAGCCGGCGAAGATCGAGCATTTTCTGAAATGGAATTCCGAGGGGCCGAAAGATGGCGAGCTGACCTTCGTCAGCGGGCATCCCGGCCGCACCGATCGCCAGCTCTCCGTCACGGAAGTGGCCGATCTGCGCGACCAGGAGGTTCCCTACCTTCTGAACATGTATTATCGGCGCGAGACTTTCTTGCACGCATGGGCGGCGCGCGGGTTCGAGAATCAGCGACGCGCGCAAGACCTCATCCGCGGCGTGGAAAATAATCGGAAACGTTACGACGGTTATCTCGCGGCCCTGCTTGATCCTGAAATCGAACGGTCGCTGAAGGCGCGCGAACAAAAATTACGCGACGGGATGGCGAAGGACGCGAAATGGAAGGGCACACTGGCCGCTTACGATCGAATCAAAAAGGCGCAGGAAGAGACCGCGAAAATCATGCCGGTTTACAATTACTACGAAACGTTCCGCGGCAAACAAAACGCGAGCTATCGCGCCCCTCGCGGCTTTTACAGCACCCTCTTCAAGTACGCCCGCCGCCTCCTGCGCGCCGGCGATGAACGGCCGAAGCCGAATGGCGAGCGCTTCCCCGAATTTCGCGACAGCAACCGCGAATCGCTCGAGCTGGATCTGTTCTCCACCGAACCCATCCACGACGACCTGGAGCAGGTCCTGTTGACCGATTCGCTCAGCGACCTTGCCACCCGTTTCGGGTCCACCGATCCGCTCGCGCAAAAAGTCCTCGCCGGAAAATCGCCGACCGCGCGCGCCGCCGAGCTGATCAAGGGGACGAAGGTGAAAGACCCGGCCGTGCGGAAACAATTATATGAAGGCGGCGCCGCGGCCGTGAAGGCGGCGAACGATCCCATGATCGAGTTCGCTCGAATTGTCGATGGACCGGCGCGTGCCGCCCGCAAAGTTTTCGAGACCCAGGACGAAACAAAACAGCAGGCCTATGGCGACATCGCCAAGGCGCGCTTCGCGATTGAAGGCACGAGCAATTATCCGGACGCGACTTTCACGCTTCGTCTTTCCTACGGCACCGTCCGCGGCTACGAGGAGAATGGAAAACCAATCGGCGCCCTGACCGATTTCGCCGGCCTCTACGCGCGCGCCGACGAGCACAAGAACCAGCCGCCTTTCGATCTGCCGTCCCGCTGGGTGGACAGGAAGTCGGCTCTGAATCCGGCCACGAAATTCAACTTCGTCTCCGACGCCGACATCATCGGCGGCAACAGCGGCAGTCCGGTCGTGAACAAAGCGAACGAGTTCGTCGGGATCATTTTCGACGGCAATATCCAATCGCTCGTGCTCGATTGCATTTTCACCGACAAGGAAGCGCGCGCCGTGAGTGTCGATTCCGCTGCGATCACGGAGGCGCTGCGCAAGGTCTATGATGCCGGCGCGCTGGCGGATGAGCTGGGGAAATAGTCATCAGTTATTGGTTATTGGGAGCTCGCCCCATTAACCAATAACGAATAACGGCGCTCGTCAGAGCGCCTTCAGCAGCGTCTTCCACCGCGCCCACGCATCGTCGCGGGCCTTTTTGTTTTCCGGCGTTCCTGTCGGCGACTCGCCTTCCCGCATGAAGCCGTGGCCGGCGCCTTTGTAAATCACCGGCTCGTATTTTTTCCCAGCGGCTTTCATGAGGTCTTCGCCTTTCGGAATCGTCGCATCCACCCGCGCATCGTTCTCGGCGTAGAAGCCGTAAACCGGACACGGGATCTTGGCGGCATCCTCGGCGTTATCGACCGCCGTTCCGTAAAACGAATAGGCGGCTTTTAGTTTCGGATTCATGCTGGTGTAGCTGAACGCCCATCCGCCGCCCCAGCAAAATCCGCAGACGCCGAGCGAACCGTTCGCCGCAGGAATTTTCGTCAGCGCATAATCCGCAGTCGCATTCAAATCCGCCTTCACCTGTTCCTTCGGCAAAGCCGAGATCGCCTTCCGGGCGCCATCGATATCGGCGTACGTTTGGCCGCTCAGGAGATCGGGCGCGATCGCAATCACGCCGTTCTCGGCCAGTTGATCGCAGACGCCGCGCACCCAGTCGGTCAGCCCGAAGATCTCGTGGATCACGATCACCACCGGCGCCTTCTCTTTGCGCTCGGGATAAACCACGAACGCTTTGATCGTGCGCTCGCCCGATTTGAACTCAACCCATTCGCCGTGCCGCGAAGATTTTTCCAGGCGCGCTTTCGCCCAATCCTGCGCGGAAGCCGTCGCCACCGCGAAAAGCAGAACGAATGCTAGAGAAAATTTCTTCACTCGAATGTTGGGCTCGTTAGGCCAGAGGCGGAGTCGTCGCCGGCCGTTTCCAAATCAACGCGTCCAGACTGAATCTTCCCCCGCCGTAGAAAAACATGAACAAGAAGGTGAAGCAGTAGAAGACCGCCGGCTCACCCCGATTAATGATCGGAAAGAAACCGCCCTTCGCATGCACCATGAAATACGCCACCGCCATCATGCCGCAGGCAATGAACGCCGCGATGCGGGTGAATAAGCCAAGGGCAATGAGAAGCCCGCCAATGAGTTCGATATAACCGCCGATCGTTCCGAGAGTGTCGAGCGACATCGCCTTTTGCACCGGTGGAAAGCCGAGAATTTTTTGTCCGCCGTGGCAGGCGAAGAGAAGGCCCACGACGAGGCGCATGAGACAATAAGCAGGATCCGCGAAACGCTTGAGAGAGTTCATGAGGCGAAGCTGTTCAGTGCGCGCGGTGATGTCAAGAATCTATCAAGGAGCGGCGGTCTCCAGACATCGTTGCAACTCAGCGCGCCTGCGTCACGGTAGCGCGTGCAAATCCACATCGGATGCTCGGGCTGGTTTTACTGGCATTGGCGCGGCCTCTTTTATCCCGATACCAAACGAACCGACACTTGGTTCAAGCATTACACTTCGACCTTCAAGACGGTCGAATTGAACGCGCCCTTCTACAGTTGGCCCAAGCTCAGCACCGTGAAAAGCTGGCGGCGGAACGCGCCGGACGATTTCCGCTATTCCGTAAAGGTGAATCGCCTGATCACCCACGAAAAGCGGATGGTGCGAACGCGAATGCTGGTGGAGGAATTTTGCGGCATCGAAAAAATTCTCGGGGCGAAGATGGGCTGCTTTCTTTTTCAATTCCCGCCGAGTTATCGCTACACCGCGTCGCGGTTGAAGAGCATTCTCGGCCAACTCGATCCTGCCTACCGGAACGCGGTCGAGTTCCGTCACAAAAGCTGGTGGCGGGACGCGGTCTATCGCCGATTCGCTGATGCTGGGCTGGTTTTTTGTTCCGTCAGCGCGCCGCGATTGCCGGACGAATTGATTCGCACCAGCGAGGTGATCTACGCCCGGCTGCACGGACGAAGCCGGTGGTATCGGCACGATTACACGCCGGAGGAGTTGAGCGAATGGGCGAGGAAGATCGAGGAGAGCGGAGCGCGCGAAGCCTGGATTTATTTCGACAACGATCGGGAAGGTTTTGCGATCAAGAACGCGCAGGAGCTCGCGCGGCTGCTTCGCGTGCGCGGCCAGGAGGTGATCTGACTGTGCCCGAAAAAATCGCGATCGTGGGCGGAGGGGCGGCGGGATTTTTCGCGGCGATCGCCTGTGCGCGCGCGAATCCGGCAAACGAAGTTTCGATCTACGAGCGCGGCTGGGAGTTCCTGACCAAGGTCCGAATCTCCGGCGGCGGACGCTGCAACGTCACTCACGCCTGTTTCGAGCCGAGGCCATTGAGCGAAAGCTATCCCCGCGGGGAACGCGCGCTGATCTCACCGCTCCATCGCTTCTCGGCCGACGATACCGTCGCGTGGTTCGAAGCGCACGGCGTGAAGCTCAAGACGGAGGCGGACGGCCGGATGTTTCCGGTGACCGATTCGTCGCACACCGTCATCGATTGCCTTCTGAACGAAGCGAAAGCAGCGGGCGTGCAACTCTTCCCGCGCAAAGCCGTGGAAGAAGCGCGCGCGACCGACGCGGTCGGCTTCGAGCTGAAGATGGGCGGCGGCGAAATGATCCGCTGCGATCGATTGCTCCTCGCGACGGGCGGCAGTCGCTCGGTGACCGGCGCGCAGATCGCGCGAGCCCTTGGACACACGATCGCGCCGCCGGTGCCATCGCTCTTTTCGTTTCATGTTTCGACGCCTTGGCTGCGTTTGCTGCCGGGCGTGTCGGTGCCGGATGTGGAAGCGTCAGTTCCGGGAACGCGGCTGCGCGAACGCGGGCCGATGTTGATCACGCATAACGGCGTAAGCGGTCCGGCTATTTTGCGATTGTCGGCATGGGGCGCGCGGGCTTTGCACGAGTTGGATTACCGCTTCCATCTGCGCGTGAATTGGCTGCCCGACTTGCGCGACGAAGAGATCCGCACGCAACTCCAGGCGTTTCGGCAAACCAATCCAAACCGCCTCGTGATCAATTCGCCGCTTGCTCCCCTGCCCTCGCGTTTGTGGGAGCAACTGGCGCGCGCCGCGGGAATCGACCGCGACACACGCTGGACGACGCTGGCCCGCGAGAAAGCGCATGCGCTGGCAACTTTGCTGGCGCGCACCGAGCTGGAAGTGAATGGCAAATCGCTTAACAAAGATGAGTTTGTCACTTGCGGCGGGGTGAACCTGCGCGAGATCAATTTCAAAACCATGGAAAGCCGCATCACGCCCGGTCTCTATTTTGCGGGCGAGCTGCTCGATATCGACGGCATCACGGGCGGGTTCAATTTCCAAGCGGCGTGGACGACCGGTTGGATCGCCGGACACGCGATGGCAGGCAGCGAACCAAATGATGAAACAGCGCCGCAATCCTGAGCCAGATCTTCGCAGAGCGCTCAGCGAAGTGCGGCAGGTCTATGCCGATCTCGCGAGCCGGCCGATCGAGCGCAATTGCGTGCGGATCAAGGAATGCTGCCATTTCAAATTAACTGGGCGCACGCCCTATCTCACGAAAGGCGAAGCACTCTTGGCCGCGAAAGCTCTCCGCGCGACCGGCCGCACGGAGTTGCCGGTAAACCCGATGGGGGCCTGTCCGCTCCTCGAATCTGCAACCGGAAATTGCCTTATCTACGAGTCGCGTCCCTTTGGCTGTCGGACGCACTTCTGTGCCGGAGCCGGCGGCCCGTACGCGCGCCGCGAAGTGATCGACTTGATTCGACGGCTGGAAGCGGTCGATGCGCAGCTTGGCGGTGACGGACCGCGGCTGTTGCAGAACGCGATTGTCGACGCGCTGAAAATGTAGAGGTGCTTGTGCCAAGCACCTAATCCACGAGGCAGGCGCTTGGCACAAGCGCCCCTACATCACGCCGCCTTCTTTGCGTGATGCTTCGCCTTCACGCTCTTCTTCTTTTTTCCGCCTTTCGATTGCGCCAGGCTTTCCTGCAGCACCGCCACCAGATCGATCACCTTGGTCGATTCCTTTTTCGCCCTCGGTTTTTCTTCGATCTCTTTTCCACCCGACTCGACCTTTTCCTCGATCACTTCCAGCAACGCTTCGCGGTAATCGTCCTTATATTTTTCCGGATCCCACTTTGACGTCATGCTCTTCACCAGAGCCTCGGCCATTTCCTTCTCCCGCTTTCCGACCTCGACTTTCTTGGGAACGTTTAGCTTCTCCGCGTCTGACAATTCCTCGGCGAAATGCATCAGCTCCAGGACGAGCGCGTGCTTGAGGGCCTTCACTCCGGCGAGGTACTGCCGCGTCTTTATCACGACCTTGGCGATCCCGACTTTCTTGCCATCCGCGAGGGCTTCCCGGAGCAATGTGTAGGCTTTGTCGCCGCCTTTTTGCGGCTCGAGATAGTAAGGCTTGTAGAAATACATCGGGTCGATCTCGTCGAGGTCCACGAAATCCTGGATGTCCACGGTTTGGGTCGCTTCGAGATCGACCCGCTGAAAATCCTTGTCGCTCAGGACGACGAACTTCCCTTTCTCGTACTCGTAACCTTTCACGATTTCATCCCAGGGAACTTCCTTGCCGTCTTTTTCCGCGACGCGTTTGTAGTTCACAGGGCTGTGATCTTTCGCCCGCAGCAGCCGGAACTTCAGTTCCTCTTTCCGAGTGGCCGGGTAAAGAGCGATGGGAATATTGACGAGGCCGAAGCTGATACTGCCTTTCCAGATTGCACGCATACGAAAAGTCTTCGCGGCTCGTCCCTGTAGCGGCGGTCTATGATCGCCGAAATTCCAATCGCTCGGCGGTCATAGACCGCCGCTACAAACGAAAGCAAATCACGCAGCGGCTTCGAGCTGTTCGCGTTTGATTCCGCGCAGCTCGTATAACCGCACCAGCGTTTCTTCGATCAGGTTATTCGGGCACGAAGCGCCCGCGGTGATGCCAACCACGATCGGGCCCTCCGGCAGCCAATCCTTCGCGATCTCTTCCTCTTTGGCGTGAAGATTGTAGTGCAGAATCTCCTTGTCCGACAAGAGCCGCGACGCATTTCGCACGAAGTAAGTCGGCAACTTCTCTTCACCCATTTCAGCCAGGTGCGATGTGTTCGAACTGTTATACCCGCCCACGACGAGCAGCAAATTCAGGCGCACATCCAGCAGCTCGCGTAATGCATCCTGCCGCTCCTGCGTCGCCCCGCAAATGGTGTCGAAAAACCGAAAGTTTTTCGTCGCCCCGTCCGGTCCATCGCGATCGACAATCGCCTGCCGGATGCGGCGCTGCACTTCCTCGGTCTCGCCGCGAAGCATGGTGGTTTGGTTCGCAACACCCACCGTGCGCAAATGCAAATCCGGATCAAACCCGGGCGAATGCGCATGGCGAAATCGGTCGAGGAAAGCCTGTTTGTCGCCGCCGTGGCGGATGTAATCGCAGACGTAATCGGTATCGGTGAGCGTAAGCACGACGAGATAATGTCCCTTCCCATCGCCGAGCGCGCGCGAGCTGGTGGCCTTGGTCTCCTCATGCTCGGCCTTGCCGTGAATGATCGACGTGGCGGATTCGCTCGCGTATTTGCGCACCCGTTTCCAGACACTCATGACGTCGCCGCAGGTCGTATCGACGATCTGGCAACCGCGATCCTTGATTTGCTGCTGGATGGAAAGCTCCGTCCCGAACGCCGGCACAATCACCACATCCTCCGGCTGCAAATCGGAGATGTCGGCTTCCTTATTTTTGC
>JBEEHU010000122.1:0-3574 GCA_041167565.1 Verrucomicrobiota bacterium
CTTGTTTCGGCGAGACGCCGAAACCAACACGCGAGACGCGTGCGCTACCCAGGCGCGGAAATATCCCTAGCGGGAATACAACTCGACGATCAACTGCTCGTTGACCATCGGCTGCATTTCGACGCGCGTCGGGAAGCGGGAGACTTAGCCACAGAGGGCGTCGCGATTCGCCACGAGACAGTCGGGAACGGGCGCGATTTGGGTGAGTTCGAGATTCCGCAAGGCGAGCTGACGAGATTTCGGTTTGTCTTTCACGGTGACTTCGTCGCCGGCTTTGACGTTATAGGAAGCGATGTTCACGTTGCGGTCGTTCACCTGGACGTGGCCGTGCGAAACGAGCTGCCGCGCGCCGCTGCGGGTGTTGGCGAGTCCGAGCCGGAAGACAACGTTATCGAGGCGCGTTTCCAAAAGCTGAAGCAGGGTCTCGCCGGTGACGCCGCGTTTGCGCAAGGCTGTCTGGAAGATCCGGCGGAATTGTTTCTCGAGCAGACCGTATTGGTAACGGAGCTTCTGTTTTTCACCGAGGGCGATCGCGTAATCGGATTGCTTCCGGCGCGAGCCTTTCGGTCCGTGCATGCCGGGCGGATAATTTTTGCGCTCGAGCGCTTTCGCTGGTCCAAAGAGCGGGACGCCGTAGCGGCGGCTAACTTTGGTTTTTGGTCCGGTGTATCTGCCCATAAGGAAAGTGACGAGTGATGAGTGACCAGTGACGAGAATTTAAACGCGGCGCTGTTTGGGCGGACGGCAGCCGTTGTGCGGAACGGGGGTGACGTCGCGGATGACGGTGAGATCGAGGCCGATCGCTTGCAAGGCACGGACGGCGGATTCGCGGCCGGCGCCTGGTCCGCGAACGAGCACTTCGACTTCTTTGAGACCGTGGCCCATCGCCTGTCGGGAGGCGTCCTGCGCGACCATCTGGGCGGCGTAGGCGGTGCTTTTGCGCGAGCCTTTGAAGCCGACCTTGCCTGCGCTCGACCAGCCGATCACGTTGCCTTTGAGATCGGTGATGGTGACGATGGTGTTGTTAAAAGTGGAAAGAACGTGCGCGATGCCGGTGTGAACGTTCTTGCTCCCTTTGGCCTTAACGATCTTCGGCTTCTCCACGTCGTTCGGATCGAGTGAGAGATTCTCCTTGGGCGGCTCGACCGGCGCAGCTTCCTCTTTCTTCGCTTTCGGTTTCTTGGCCGGCTTGGCGGGAGCTTCAGCGGCAGCCGTCACAGCAGCTGCCGGAGCTTCTTCAGTGGTCGGAGCGGGAGTCTCGGAAACAGGAGCAGAACTTTCGGCGGCTGGCGTTTCGGCCGCTTCGGCTTCGGGTGCTTTCGCCTTCTTCGTCTTCGCCGCGGGTTTCTTTTCGTCTGAATCAGCCATGATCAAAAATCTCTAACGTTAAACTTTGCCCGCTTTTGCGTCCTTGTTGCGAATGACGCCGACGGTCTTGCGCGGTCCTTTGCGCGTCCGTGCGTTCGTCGAAGTGCGCTGGCCCCGGACCGGCAAACCACGGCGATGCCGGATGCCGCGATAACAATTGATCGCCTGGAGCCGCTTCAGGTTGCCTTGCAATTCCCGGCGCAGATCGCCTTCGATCAGCATCTTGTTGCCGGTGATCGTCTGGATGATTTCGTTGATCTGATGCGGCGTCAGGTCCTTCGCGCGCAGGTTCGGATCGATATTGGTCTGCTCGAGGACCCGCTTCGCCGTGCTCGGCCCGATCCCGTAGATGTAGGTCAGCGACGCTTCGATGCGTTTGTCCGCCGGAATTTCAACTCCTAGTAATCTTGGCATTTTAAATTATCCCTGCCGCTGCTTATGGCGCGGATTCGTGCAGATGACGCGGACAACATTCTTCCGCTTCACGATCTTGCACGCTACACAAAGTCTTTTTACTGATGGTCGCACTTTCATGGCTGATTGATTTGGCGAGACGAAAAACGCGGAGTTCGGCTCCGCGTTGTCACTTGTGGCGATACGTGATCCGCCCCTTCGACAAATCGTAGGTTGAAACTTCTAGCATAACTTTATCGCCTGGCAAGATACGAATGAAATGGAGCCGCATTTTCCCCGAAATATGGGCCAGAAGGCGGTGCCCATTTTGCAATTGGACTCGGAACATGGTGTTGGGAAGGAGATCGAGAACCGTGCCCTCTACTTCAATTGCGTCTTTCCGCGCCATGTCAGGATTTCCGGCTCACCTTTCGTGATCAGGACCGTGTGTTCGAAATGAGCCGAGGGCATTCCATCCGCCGTGGAAACTGTCCAGCCGTCATTGAGCAATTTGACGGAGGCTGTGCCGGAATTAATCATCGGTTCGATCGCGAGCGTCATCCCGGCTTTCAAGCGCGGGCCGCTGCCACGCTTTCCGTAATTCGGCACCTGCGGCTCTTCGTGCAATTTCCGGCCCACCCCGTGCCCGACAAATTCGCGCACCACGTTGAACCCATCGGCTACCGCCACGTCTTCGATCGTCGAGCAAACGTCGCCCAACCGCACGCCTTCGGATGCCGTCTCGATCGCGCGGCGTAACGCCACCTGCGTCACGCGCATCAATCGTTCGGTGCGTTCGTCAATCATGCCGACGGCGACCGTCGACGCCGTGTCCCCCACCCAGCCCTCCTGGATGACGCCGATATCGAGCTTCACGATGTCGCCATACTGGATACGCCGCTGGCTCCCGATGCCATGCACGATCTCGTCGTTGAGCGAAATGCAGATGTTGCCTGGAAACACGCGATGGCCGATCCGATAACCGAGAAACGCGCTGAGCACGCCGGCCTCGTGCATGAAGTCGGCCGCGGCCTGGTCCACTTCCTTAGTGGAAATTCCGGGCCGGACGAGGTCGCTCACCTTGTCGAGAATCTCGCTGGCCGTGCGGCAGGCCTGCCGCATCTTGTCGATCTCTTTTGCGCTCTTGATCGGAATCATGCCGACTGTTCGATGAGGCGAGAGATGTCGGCGAAGACAGCGTCGCGATCGCGGTTGCCATCGATTTTGCGAAGGGTGCCCGCTTTTTCGTAAAATGCCGCCAGCGGCTGAGTCTTGTTGTTGAATTCCGACAACCGGTTTTTGAGCACCTCGACGCCGTCATCGTTGCGTCTGACCAGATGCCCATCGCAATACGGACAGACTGGCCGCTCGGCAAACGAAGCACTGCTGATACTCGTGGTGAAGCCGCAGCCTTGGCATTGGAGCCGGCTCGCTATCCGGTCGGCCACGGTTTGTTCCGAGACATCGAGCCAGATCGCGAGATCGAGCGGCGTGCGATGCCGCGCCAAAATGCTTTGCAGACTTTCCGCCTGCGGGATTGTGCGCGGGAATCCATCAAAAACAAATCCATGGCCGCCGTGAAGGCGAACCCAGTCTTCGATCAATTCGACGATGATCTTGTCGGAAACCAATCCGCCGTGTTTCGTGGTGTCGGCAGTCTCCAATCCCAGTGGCGTCCCAAGCTCGCGTTCGCGGCGCAGGATGGCGCCAGGCGAAGTTACCGGGATCCCGAAGTGCCGGGTAATCATCTCGGCTTGAGTTCCTTTTCCGGAACCCGGCGCGCCGAGAAGCACCAATCGTCCTTTCACTTAGT
>JBEEHU010000123.1:0-5236 GCA_041167565.1 Verrucomicrobiota bacterium
GCATTGAAGGCCTGGGCGGGACCTCAGCCCTACGTTTTCACCAAATGCGGTCTGCGCTGGGACGAGCAGGGATATGTTCATCGCTCTTTGTCCGCAAAGTCCATTCGGTCCGAGTGCGAGGATAGTCTGCGCCGATTGAATGTTGACGTAATCGATCTCTATCAAATCCACTGGCCGACGGAAGACCTGGAGGAAGGGTTGGGTGCGATGGCTCAATTAAAAAAGGAAGGGAAAGTCCGATGGATCGGGGTATCAAACTTCGACGTCGATGAAATGCGCCGGGCGCAAATGATCGCCTCGATCACCTCGCTGCAACCTCCTTATTCTTTAGTTCGCCGCGAAGTCGAGCAAGAGATCCTGCCTTATTGCCAAGCTAACGGGTTGGGCGTGATTGTTTATTCGCCGATGGCTTCCGGCTTGTTGACCGGCGCGATGACGCGGGGACGAGCGGCGACTCTTCCTAAGAGCGATTGGCGCAGCCGCGACCTTGAGTTTAACGAGCCCAAGCTCTCGAAAAATCTCGCGCTGGTTGAACGCTTACGCGAAGTCGGTGAACGCCACGGGCGTCCGCCCGGCCAGGTCGCGATCGCATGGGCGCTTCGAAATCCCGCCGTGACCGGCGCCATAGTGGGCGCACGCAACGCAAAGCAAGTCGAAGGAAACATAGGTGCTGCCAGCCTTCAGCTAACCGACGATGAGATTGACGAGATCGAAGGCAGAGCCGTCAACGAACCGCAATTGGTAACAGCAGCCTAAGAAGGAGGCAGACATGAAAATTGGATTCATCGGTTTGGGCATCATGGGCAGCCGCATGGCGGCGAACCTGCAGAAGCACGGCCACTCGCTGGTCGTGTTCAATCGCACCCGCGCCAAGGCGCAGCCACTTCTGGACAACGGCGCCACCGTCGCCGAATCCCCGGCAAAACTGGCCGAAGAGGTGAATATCCTGTTCACGATGCTGGCCCAGCCCGACGCCGTCGCCCAGGCTGCCTTGCGCGAGAATGGATTCCTAAATCATCTCAAGCCAGGTGCGCTTTGGGTTGATTGTAGTTCAGTCAACCCGTCTTTCTCGAAAAAGATGGCGCTCGCCGCCGCGGCGCAGCAGGTCCATTTCCTCGACGCGCCCGTGACTGGTTCCGCGCCCGTGGCTGAAGAGGCGAGGCTCGTTTTCTGGGTAGGCGGCGACGCGATCGACCTCACCGTGATTCGTCCGCTCCTGCTGTGCATGGGCAACACGATTGTTCACGCCGGCGGACACGGGATGGGTACTTCGATGAAAATGGTGATCAATCTTTTGCTAGGTATAGGAATGGCGTCCTTTGCTGAAGCAATGGCGCTTGGCCAGGGCTTAGGCCTTTCGCAGAAAATGCTGTTCGATTCTCTGCTCGACCTGCCTGTGGTCCCGGCGTTCCTCGCGTTAAAGCGGGAGAAGATCGAAAAGGAAGACTACGAAGCCGAGTTCCCATTGCGCTGGATGCAGAAGGATATGCACCTCGCCTCAGTGAGCGCCTATGAAGCCGGCCTCGCCACGCCCCTGGCGAACCTGACCAAGGAAATCTATCGATTCGCGATGCGCGACGGACACGATACTGAAGACTTTTCGGCCATCTACAATTTCCTGGTGGACGAGTCCAAGCGAAGCCTTGAAGTACCCAGGAGAAAGGTTGCCTAGCGGCAATCGCGGATCCATCCAGCCCGTTAGAAGGTTCGTTTGGATGTGGATAAAGAAATCAGAGGGAGCATACTCGTGAGCGCGCTTGCTACTCAACCGTCCCTTTTGGAAGCGGGCGCCAGGCCGGCTCGCATCTCGCGGACCGCCGCCATGGCCCTGGCGATAGGTCTTGTGGCAGTGATTGCCTGGTTCGACTACGCGACGGGCGACTTCTCACTGGCGGTGTTCTACCTCGCGCCGGTGGTTGTAGCCACCTGGTATGCAGGCCGGGCGAGCGGGTGGTTCATCGGCGTGCTGAGCGCCATCGCATGGGTCGTGGCTGACCAGCCCGACGGAGCGCCCTTCCGGCCCTACTGGAATGCCGCGATGCTGGCGTTGACCTACGGCATCGTCGCTCATCTTTTGTCCGCTCTCGAGCGGCTCCAGGGCGAACTTCGAAAACGATTCGAGCAACGCACCTCTTCGCTGGCCGAAGTGCACCACAGGGTCAAGAATAACCTCCAGATCATTTCCAGCCTCCTAATGCTACAGGGAGAGAAGCTCACCAACGCCGCGGATAAGGCTGTCTTCGATGAATGTCGCGATCGCATCTACTCCATGGCCCGCCTGCACGAGCAGCTCTATTCCAGTGATGGATTTTCCGATTTGGACTTCGCGGCACACCTTCGGGAGATGGCTGAGATGCTCGTTCGTTCCCACACGCCTCCGGGCTGCGTTTTGGCGCTCGAAGTCCGGGCCGACCCGGTGTCGATGGACCTGGACACCGCAGTGACGTTAGGACTCATCGCCAACGAACTCCTCCTCAATGCGCTCAAGCACGGGTTTGCGGGACGCCCTGCGGGAACGCTGACCGTGGAACTGCGCGCGGGCGATCCGAATCAAATGACCGTGCGCGACGATGGCTCCGGGCTGCCGCCGGAATTTAACGCAAGAGAGAATTCAGGGCTCGGCATCGAACTCGTCCTGGGAATGACGCGGCAGATTTACGGAGAAGTGAAAATTGGGAATGATCCGGCGGGCGGCACGCGGACCACCATCTTCTTCCCAACTCTCCCGCCTTCAAAAATATAACCCCGATTCCAACTGACTTCCTATGACTAATGCCCGGATCCTTATCGTCGAAGATGAAGCCATCACCGTATCAGCCCTTAGGCGCGAACTGGCGTCACTTGGCTATGAAATCGCAGGGACAGCTAGCACAGCTGATGAAGCCCTCAGGGCCGTCGAGTCACAGAAACCGGACCTGGTTCTTATGGACATCACGCTCGCTGGAGGCGTCAACGGCGTCGTCGCCGCCGTCGCCATCCGCGGCAATTTCCCCGTACCGGTCGTCTTTCTTACCGCGCATGCCGATGACCGGACGATGGATCGTGCTGTGAGTGCCGGCGCCTTTGGGTATGTCCTCAAGCCCTATAGCGGAGTGGGACTGAAAGCCGCCATCGAAACGGCGCTCCACAAGCACCAAACCGAAATGGAGAGTCGTCGAGCCGCCAGGCCGGCGGGTTGAAATCGGGACCGGTGATCACTCTTTCCCGGCTTGGAAAAACATGGGGCAATGTCCCTTTTCCGCGTTACCTCGAAAGAGGGAGCCGCCATCATTTCCTAAGTAGCATTCCAAAATCTTTCCAATGCTTCACGGCAGCCTAAACTTTGGAGGGTTTAGTTAGTTATATGAAAATATCAATCCTGGCGGCCATCATGGCCGCCGCATGCATCACTCTAACCCAAGCGGCGCGCGCTAATCCTCCCGGCAGGGGCGGTGGCTCAGTGGCGATGCCGCACTTCTCAAGCGCAGCGCAATTTGCCAGGCCGGCGCCGGCCGGGCCTGTTCGCGGCATAACCGCTCCAAGACCGGTAATCAATGTCCAACGCAACCAGGCAACGGCGAGGTACGTGCGTCCTTCAATTACCACGGGATCTCATCTCCCTCCGCGATCGTGGGCGACTAATTCAGTGAGGCCGCGCACTGCTCCGACTGCCAGCGCGCCGCCGCGGACTGCAGCGACTGCGCCTGCTACCCGGAACGCGCAAAACAACAACAACCGCCTTAGTTTCGCGAAAGCCTCGGGCCGGCATTACCGTGAATCGCATAACCGTAGCTGGTGGCGAAGCCATTACCCGAATATTGTTCTTGTAGATGCCGGATACTACTTCTGGGATTCCGGCTATTGGTATCCGGCGTGGGGGTATGATGCAAACTACAATACCTATCCATACGATGGCCCGATCTATGGGTTTGATGGCCTGAACCCGGACCAGGTCGTGGCTGACGTTCAGGCACAACTGCAACGCGACGGGTATTACAACGGTCCGATCAACGGAATACTTGATCCTGCGACCCAGACTGCGATCGCTAACTACCAGCGGGATAACCACCTGACGGTCACCGCGATGGTGGACGCGGCGACGGTTCGGTCGCTCGGCCTGAGCTAGCGGTAATAAAGTGCCGCGAGGCCGATGTTAGATCATCTCGCGGCACCCCTACCGGCGGGCGGTAATGCCTTCACCACTACATGTCATGAACGTCTCCGATGGCAACGGCCAGCACGGTGTGGTGAGAGCGCGGTCGCGCGTAACAAAGCACAAGACATCCCGCACCCGTGCACGCCAAAGGTTCCTGTCCTTGAAACGCGCGCCGCGATGGCTTCAAATTTCTGTTGCTGCGATTCTGGTCGTGGCCGGATTTGCCTTCTACCTGCATTGGCACGCAGGGGGGGAGACACACGGTGGCAAAGTCGGCATGCCTCCGATCATGATCAGCACAGCTGCCGCGAGCAGTGGCGATATCGGCGTCTACGTCAAAGCCCTTGGCACAGTCACGCCGCTCAATACGGTTTCAGTAACCGCGCGCGTGGCCGGCCAGATCGCGAAGGTAGAATACCAGGAGGGACAGATTGTTCATGTTGGCGATCCGCTGGTAGACATTGATCCAGCTCCTTCCCAGGCGGCGGTAACTCAAGCCGAAGGTCAACTGGCGCGCGATCAGGCTCAGCTTGAACTCGCCAAGCTCAATCTCGCGCGAGACAGCGACCTACTGAAACAAGGCGTGATCTCGAAGCAGGAATTCGACACGGCGACCGCAAACAACGGCTTAAATGAAGGCGCAATAAAGCTGGATCAGGGCAACCTGGACCAGGCAAAGGTCAACCTCGCCTATTGCCATATCACTTCGCCAATCGATGGACGTGCCGGCCTGCGGCTAGTCGATACAGGCAACATTGTCCAGGCGAACGGAACCAGCCCGCTGGTAGTTATCACCCAACTACAGCCTATCAGCGTCGAGTTTAACGTCGCGGAGGATGCCGTCGCGCAAATCATGCAAGCGATCCATAGCGGACGACAACTAGAGGTCGACGCCTACGATCGCGCGGACCAAAAGAAGCTTGCGACCGGTAAGGTCGAATCGTTCAACAGCCAGATCGACGCCACGACGGGAACTCTTAAGTTGCGAGCGAACTTCCGGAACGACGATAGTTCACTTTTCCCGAACCAGTTCGTCAACGCGCGCCTCCTGGTTGATACCCACCAGGGCGTTACGCTCCTGCCGAGCAATGCCATTCAGCG
>JBEEHU010000124.1:0-10956 GCA_041167565.1 Verrucomicrobiota bacterium
AGCCGACACCGGCCGCACTCGGTTACCGGATGCCGGCGGAATGGGAGCCGCACGCCGCCACCTGGCTTTCCTGGCCGCGGCGCGAAGGCATCAGCTTTCCCGGCGCGTTCGATCGCGTTTTGCCCACGCTCCGCAAGATGGTGGAAACGCTGCTGAGCTCGGAACCAGTCTGCATCAATGTCTGCAACGGCGCGCATGAAGCGGAAGCGCTCGAAGTGCTCGACGGCTTGCCGCACGAGCGGCTCACCTTTTATCGCATTCCGACCAACGAACCGTGGTGCCGCGATCATGGCCCGATTTTTTTGACGCGTCCCGCAGGCGCGGGACGGCTTGCCATCGTCGATTGGGATTACAATGCATGGGGCGGCAAGTATCCGCTATGCGATCTCGATGAAGTCGTTCCGACGCGGATCGGCGAGATCCTTGGCGCGCCGGTTTTTTATCCACGCATGATTCTCGAGGGCGGTTCAATCGAGGTGAACGGCGCCGGCGCGCTGCTTACTTCGGAAGGTTGCCTGCTGAATCCCAATCGCAATCCGACCTTTTCGCGGGAGCAGATCGAGCAACGCCTGTGCGATTACCTTGGCGTAACAGAAATTCTCTGGCTCGGCGATGGAATCGAAGGCGACGACACTGACGGGCACGTGGACGATCTCGCGCGCTTCGTGGGCGAACGGACGATCGTCACAATGGTGGAGGAAAATCGTGACGACCCAAATTACGACCCGCTCCAGGAAAATCTGGAACGGTTGCGCGCGATGAAATGGAAGGGCGCGCCATTCGAAGTGATCACGTTGCCGATGCCCGCTCGGATCGATCGCGAGGATCTCCGGTTACCCGCGAGCTACGCGAACTTCTACATCGCGAACGAATGCGTTTTGCTGCCCACCTTCGCTGACTCGAATGACTCCGTTGCCGAATCAATCCTCGCGAAACTTTTCCCGCAACGCCGGATCGTGCCGATCGATTGCACCGAACTGATCTGGGGCTTGGGCGCATTTCACTGCCTCACACAGCAACAGCCGGCGGTTTAGTTAGATTGCGCCCGAGCAGCATGTCATCCCGAGCCGCGCAGACGGCGAGGGACCTCACAACCGCAATATCGATCAGCCTGCGCCAATATAACGCCGCTCTCTTCGACGATGTGGCTTTTGCGCAAGCTGGACCATGACCGCTTGCGAGGTCCTTCGCCGTCTGCGCGGCTCAGGATGACATGCGGCGTCACGATTCATTCGGCAACGGGCATCGCCCTCTTTCGGAGGAGCGGTTCCAGCACGCGCCAGACGTTATCCGCGAGCACGCGCTGGCCGGCGGCGTTCGGGTGAACCCGGTCGGGCTGATTCATACCGGGATCTCCGCCGACGCCGTCCAGCAGATAAGGAATCAGCGCCGCGCGGTTTCTTTCCGCCAAAGCGCCAAACATTTCGCCGAACGCGCGCACATAGTCATCGCTCGCATAAAGTGGGAGCTGCATCCCGGCGATGACGATCGCGACGCCGGGATAACGCGCCCGCGTTTGGTCGATGATCGCCTGCAAATTCGAGCGCATCTGTTCGATCGGGACGCCGCGAAAGGCGTCGTTGATCCCGAGCTCGAGGATGAAGATGTCGATCTTCTTACGGTTGCGCAGAATTTCGGGCAAACGTCGCAGCCCTCCGGCCGTCGTATCGCCGCTGGATCCGGCATTGACCACCTCGAATTCATAACCAGCGTCCCGCATTTTTTCGGCGATGAGCGCCGGATAGGCTTGTTTGCGCGACAGTCCGTAACCCGCCGTCAAGCTATCGCCGAGGGCTAAGATGGTGATCACTTTGGAAGCATCGCGTTTCGCGGGCTGCGCGGTTTGGAACGGCGCCAGCGCCAGGATTGCAGCCAGCAGGCCAATGATGGAACGGATCTTCACGGAAATTCTTGGACGACGGCGCGGCGTTTCCGTTCAAAAGCGGTCCGCGTTTCCCATTTGCGTTCCCGATTCGCCACAATTAGTAACTTACCCGCTCCGCAAGGGCGCATCTCATCTCAACCACTCTTTCCTATGGCCAATTACGGTATCAACGGCTTCGGCCGAATCGGACGCAACGTCCTGCGCGCGATGGAACAAAGCGAGGTTAAACGCATTGCCGCCATCAACGATCTCACCGACACAGCTACCATTGCGCACCTGCTGAAATGGGACTCCGTCCACGGCAAATTCGACGGCGAGATCGGCCACGATCCCGAGAACATCATCGTGCGCGGCCACAAAATCAGGCTCCTGAAGGAACGCGATCCCGGTAATCTTCCGTGGAAGGATCTCGGGGTAGAAGTCGTGCTCGAATCCACCGGCTTCTTCACCAGCCGCGACAAGGCGGAGCTGCATTTAACGAAAGGCGGCGCGAAACGCGTCCTGATCAGCGCGCCGGCCAAGAACCCCGACGTGACGCTCTGCCTCGGCGTGAATGACGAAGCCTACGACGCGTCGAAGCATTTCATTATTTCCAACGCGAGCTGCACGACGAACTGCCTCGCTTCCATGGCCAAGGTGTTGCACGACAACTTCAGCATCGTGAACGGCTTCATGAGCACGATCCACAGCTACACGAACGACCAGAAGATCCTCGATTTTCCCCATGAAGATTTGCGGCGCGCACGCGCGGCTGCGGTCAGCATCATCCCCTCGAGCACGGGCGCGGCGAAAGCGATCGGCGAAGTGATTCCAGCGTTGAAAGGGAAACTAAATGGCGGCGCATTTCGGGTTCCGACGCCCGATGGATCGGTCACCGATTTCACCGCGATCCTGGAGAAGGATGCCACGATCGAGTCCATCAACGCCGCGTTCAAGGAAGCGGCCGCGAGCAAGCGTTACAAGGGCATTCTCGAATACAGCGACGAGCCGCTGGTTTCGATCGACATCGTCGGGAATCCGCACTCGTGCATCTTCGACAGCCAGCTCACGATGACGCACGGCGGAACGTTCGTGAAGATTGTCGGTTGGTACGACAACGAATGGGGCTACAGCAACCGTTGCGTGCAAATGCTCGAGCTGCTGGCGAAGTAGCTGGAAAATTAGACAGGATTTACAGGATTAACTGGATTGAAGAATCCGTTTCCCGCTCTTTCCCCAAATCCTGTGCAATCCTGTTAATCCTGTCTAAATGAACAAACTCTCCCTCCGCGATCTCGACGTGCGCGGAAAACGCGTGCTCGTCCGCGTCGATTTCAATGTGCCGATCGAAGAGCGTGACGGCCGCATCGCCATCACGGACGATACCCGCATTCAGGAAAGTCTTCCGACGATCAATTACCTTCGGGAGAATGGCGCGAAGACGATCCTGATGGCGCACTTCGGCCGGCCGAAAGGCAAGCCGGTCGACAAATATTCGCTGCGGCCGGTCGCGGATCATTTGCACACGCTGATCAATCATTCGGTCGCGTTCAGCCACGACACCATTGGGAAGATCCCGGAAGAAATCATCGCCCACATGAACGAGGGCGACGTGACGCTGCTCGAGAACGTGCGCTTCCATCCCGGCGAGGAAGCGAACGATCCCGCATTCGCCGAAGCGCTCGCGAAACTGGGCGACCTTTACGTGAACGATGCTTTCGGGGCAGCCCATCGCGCCCATGCCAGCACGGCCGGCATCACGAAGTTCGTGGAGCAATCGGCCATGGGCTTCCTAATGGAAAAGGAGATCCAATATCTTTCTCACGAGCTGGCCGAGCCGGAGATACCGTTCGTGGTCATCCTCGGCGGTTCGAAGGTCTCCGACAAAATCGGCGTCATCAAAGCGCTCATGGAAAAAGCCGACGCGATTTTGATCGGCGGCGCGATGGCGAACACGTTTTGGAAAGCGCAGGGCGTTCCCATCGGCACCAGCCGCGCGGAAGCCGACAAACTCGATCTCGCGCGTGAGCTCGTGGACATCGCGAAGAAAAAGGGCGTGCGCTTTTTGCTTCCAGTGGATGCGCTGGAAGCGCAAAAGATCGAGCCCGGCGCCAAGGCGCGCAACACCAGCCGTGTGACGTCCACGCACGGAATCACGGACGGCTGGCAGGCGGTCGATATCGGCCGCGCGACCATCAGTCTTTACGAAGACGAAATTGCGAAGGCGAAAACGATTCTGTGGAATGGTCCGGTCGGGATATTCGAGATTCCCGCTTTTGCCACGGGCACGATCGCGATCGCCGAGGCGCTCGCACGCTCGAAGGCGACGACAATCATCGGTGGCGGCGATTCGGTCACCGCCGTGAAGCAGGCCGGGCTGGCCGACAAAATGACTTTCATTTCCACCGGCGGCGGTGCGTCGCTCGAATTGATCGAGGGAAAAGAGCTTCCTGGAATCGCCGCGCTAAGTGATCGATGAAACAATGGTGGATCGAGTCCCGCGATGGCGGGATCGCTCGATGACGAGAGCGCCGGCGAAGCCGTTCCTAACATCGCGCGCGGAGCGCACGATCCACCAGTGAGCATCCAATTGTTAAAAAAGCTCGGTTACGTTGCGATCGCGTTGGTCGCATTCCTCGCTACCAGCGCTCTGATTCACGCGCTTCTGCCGCCGATGGTTCCCAAGGGCGTCGCGGCGAAACTCGAGTTCTTCACTCAGCACAAGGACGACTACGACACGGTCATCGTCGGCACGAGTCGCCTTTACTATTCGATCTCGCCGGAAATTTTCGACAAGACCACTAGCGAGAATGGACTCGCGACCCGGACCTTCAACTTCGGCATCGATGCGATGCATCCGCCGGAAAATTTCTATGTGCTCGAGCAGATCCTGAAAACAAAACCGCGAAATCTGAAATGGGTCGTGCTCGAAATGGGGGATATCCAGACGAAATGGGACAACATTCTCGGCACCCAACGCGCGATCTATTGGCACGATTGGCCGCGCACCGCGTTGACGCTGAAAAAGACAATGAATCCGCGCGGCAACGCGCCCTGGTTCATCCAGGCGACGCGATTGTGGCTGGCGCGCCGTGATCTCATTTCGAATCTCACGCTTTACGGAAAGCTTTTCACGAACGTGGGACGCGCGGCGGAGTTTTTCCCCTCGGAGAAACGCGAGCGCTTTCGCGATGCGGACTCGGAGCTGGGTCCGCACCGCGACGGATATCGCCCGGCCGGCGACGGCATGTCGCCTGAGCGCGCCACGCTTTTTCGACAACGGCTCGCACAGGAAGTGTCCGAAGCGAGCCAGAAATTCCTCGATCCCGCCACGGAACAGGGCTACCGCAAATCCGCCGCCCAGATTCGCGAGGCTGGCGCGGCGCCGTTGTTTGTTGTCGCGCCGGTCATCTTTCAATCCATCGCGCGTTTCCAGCGCTCGCCTCCGCCTGCGCCGCTCGTTTCCTTCAACGATTCACGGAAGTTTCCCCAGCTCTACGATACCAGGGTTCGCATCGATGACGGCCATCTGACGAACGAAGGGGCCGCGGAGTTCACCCGATTACTCGCCCAAGAGTTCGTGCGCCAGATGCGCCATCCATGAAGCGCCATGCTTTTCGTTGAATTTCGCTTCTTCTGGTTCTTCCTCGCGGTCTTCGCCGTTTACTGGTCGCTCCGCCGGAACGATTCTCGCAAAACCTGGCTGCTGATCTGCAGCTATTTCTTCTACGCCTGCTGGAACTGGAAATTCCTTTTCCTGATTATGGCCTCGAGCGCGCTGGATTACTTCGTCGGCGCGATGATGGTGCGGACGCAAAATCCGCGCGCCCGGCGCGGTTGGTTGATCCTGAGCCTCTGCGCGAATCTCGGCACGATCGCGTTCTTCAAGTACTACAACTTTTTCGTTACCTCGGCCGGGGCGCTTCTGGAATGGCTCGGTCTGCCCGCGAGCCTGCATACCTTGAACATCATCATCCCCGTCGGCGTGAGCTTCTACACGTTCCATTCGATGAGCTACACGATCGATGTGTATCGCGGGAAGTTGCGCCCGGTTTCGAGCATCCTCGATCTCGCGTGCTTCATCGGGTTCTTCCCCCAAATGGTGGCAGGCCCGATCGTACGCGCGTTCGCGTTCCTGCCGCAGTTGCAAACCCTGCGGAGATTCGCCGACGTCGATGTCCGCGGCGCGCTCGTCCTGTTCCTGACCGGTTTCATCAAAAAAGCCTGCATCGCGGACACGGTCGCGCCGTTTGTCGATCGCTACTTCGAGGCGCCGTGGAATTTTACCGCGGCCAGCGCGTGGGTGGGCGTGCTCTTTTACGCGATCCAGATCTACTGCGATTTCTCCGGTTACACCGACATGGCGATCGCGACAGCCCAGCTCCTCGGTTACGAGCTGCCGGTCAATTTCCGTTTTCCGTACTTCGCCAGAAACATCTCGGAGTTCTGGCATCGCTGGCACATCAGTCTTTCCAGCTGGTTGCGCGATTATCTTTACATTCCGCTCGGCGGAAATCGCGGCCCGTGCTGGTTCGTCTATCGCAACATCATGATCACGATGTTGCTTGGCGGATTGTGGCACGGCGGGGCGTGGACCTTTGTGATCTGGGGCGGCCTGCATGGCGTGGCGCTCGTGATCCATCGGGAATGGGTGCGGCGCACCGAACATCGATCTTCCCCGCCGCCGTTCATGCGCTGGCTGGCTTGGCCGCTGACGATCTATTGGGTTTGCGTCGCCTGGATATTTTTCCGGGCGGTCGATTTGAAACACGCCCTGCCGGCCTTGCGCAGTTTTGTGCTTTTCCAAAGTGCGGGCACCGAAGATCTCGGCGCGTGGATGCTGTGGGTCGTCGGGGCGCTCGCGATCGTGCACTGGATGAACTCTCGCGGGTGGTTTTCGCAATGGTGGCGCCGGCTGCCGGCTTCGGTGTTTGCCGCAGGCTACGGTTGCGCCTTTGCCGTCGTGCTTCTATTTATTCCACCCCGCTACGCGCCGTTCATCTATTTTCAATTCTAGTCATGCGCAAGAAAATCATCGCCGCGAATTGGAAGATGAACATGACCCAGGGCGAGGCGACCCGCTTCGTCGCGACCTTTCTTTTGGAGCTGGGCGAGTCCACCGACGTGGAAGTCGTGATCGTTCCGCCGTTCACCGCGATTGCGGCGGTAAATGCTGCCCTGGAGCAGGCGCAACACATCAAGGTCGGCGCGCAGAATATGCATTGGGAACGGGCCGGCGCGTTCACCGGCGAGATTAGCCCGGCGATGTTGCGCGATCTTTTTGTGCGCTACGTGGTGCTCGGCCACAGCGAACGGCGCGCGCTTTTTGGCGAGACGGATGAAATCGTGAATCGCAAAGTGCGCGCCGCGCATGAAGCGATGTTGCGGCCGATCGTGTGCGTGGGGGAAACCCTCGAACAACGCGATCGCGGCGATGTTGAAAAAATTTTGGCGCAACAACTGCGCGGCAGCCTCGCTGAGCTGGGAGCGAAAGAATTGCACGAAACTGTCGTCGCCTACGAACCGGTTTGGGCGATCGGCACCGGCAAAACCGCGACAGCCGAACAGGCGCAGGAAGCGCATGCCTTCATTCGCCAGGTGCTCGCGCAGATTTCAGATGAAGCGATCGCCGATAAGGTTCGGATCCAGTACGGCGGCAGCGTGAAACCGGACAATGCCCGCACGCTCATGACGCAACCGGACATCGATGGCGCTCTGGTCGGCGGCGCGAGCCTCGATCCGCGCAGTTTTGCCCAGATCGTCCAAGGCGCGCAGGAAGAGTAGCGGCTCTGCCACCCCACCGGCTAACGCGCTTTCTCCAGGAGCTTAGACCACTGCTCGACCAGTTCGGGATATGCGCCACCGGTTAGGTGTTTGAGTTCGGGCCAGAGAGAGTCGATATGGTCCCGTTGAAAAGGCTTGGGTCCGTGGAAATGAATGATCTTCGCTTGCGGATTTTCTCCCCAGTATGGTTTCCAATTCAGTTCCGGCCGCAGCCGATCCCACATCGGGCCATTATTATCGCGATAGAAACGGCGATAGGCTGCCTCGTCCCACGACTCGCTTTCAAGCGCCGCTAGGTTCTCCGAAATGTAATCGCGCAGTTTCGGCAGACTTTCGCGTAACCTGGCGGTGTTCATCAACATCACGCCCGTGTTCATGTTTACGTAATCGACCTGGTTGGATTCCGGCGCGACGGCGAAATATTCGCATGGGTTCGTCTCCAGCTCGGGCACGACTTCGCCGAGGAATATCACATCGCAGTCCGTATAGAGAACGCGGGACGTGCCACCAAGATTCGCCACGAGTTCCGGCAACTCCACGCGCGAGAAAGCGCCCGAAAGCGCCGCGGCGAAATGAGGATTTCCTTTGCGCAGGCCGAGCTCAGTAAGGCGCTCACGCAAGAAACTCCGGTGTCGAAAGATCCGCACACCATGCTTCGTCAGCCAGTCGGTGAAATCGTTTTCGCCGCCGTCGTAAATGCAGGACGGCGTGAGCGACGTGTGCTGCGCGGCGGTGTGCACTGCCACCATGATCATCTCGGCGTATTGCCGAAACGCGGTTGAATCTTCTGTCAGCGCAAAAAACCACTGCATGAAATCTTAGCGGCTGGCCGGTTTGCGTCCCCACACCGCGATGAGTTCGTCACCGGGCTGGCTCTGGATTTGTTCGAACCTGGCTCGCTTCAAATATTCCTCCAACTCCTGGGGAGTGGAGCAGACCGTGATGTGGTCGGGTCGTTCAAACGGCGGGAACTTCCGGTGCGTTTCAAAGATGGCCCAGCCCGAGTCGGAGCAAAGATTCACGTTGTCGACGTAGAGTTTTCCGCCCGGCCGCAAAACGCGAAAAGCTTCTTCGACGTATCCGTAGCGGTCCCACCCTTCCAAATGCATGAAAACAACCGTGCAATAAACAACGTCGATGGAGTTGTCGGCGATCGGCTGCAGATCGTTTCCCGAGAGCTCGACGAATTCCACGTTCGTGAAATCGCGCAGCCGCTCCGCCGCAAACTTGAGCATGTTCGGAGAAACATCCGCGCCGATCCATCGACGGCAGCGCCCGGCCAGATGTTTGCCGACGCGGCCAATGCCGCAGCCGATTTCAAGAACGACATCCGTGTGAGCGATGCCGACGTTGTCCAGAAGGAAAGCACTCGTTCCGGCGCCGCTCGTCTCGACAACGGCTTCGTCCTCGGTGCCGCTGACGTGCATCTTCGCACTGGAAAGCGACCCTGAGAGCGCCGTCCAAACAGCCTTATAATCTGAACGCATCGTTAGGCCAATGGCACAGCGCCTCCGGCCGAGTAGCCGTAACGATAGCCACGCCGCGCGTCAAGCGGGCTTTGCGCGTGCGTTTTTCCGCAGAGCGATCATCTTTCCTCGCTTGGATAACGAAACGCTCAAAGTCGAGTTCGCCAAACTGCAGCCCTGGATTTACCGATTCCGAATCGACGGCGCAGATTACGGCGGAGATATCAGCGCGGATGGCGACATCCGCGTTCAGCACTTCCATGAGTTCGCGCCGGAAGCTGAGACGATTCTCGAGCTCGGCGCCCTCGAGGGCGGGCACACCTTTATGCTGGCGCAACATCCGGGGGTCAGACGCGTCGTAGCCATCGAAGGCCGGTCGGTAAATATCCGCAAGGCGACATTTGTGCGCGACCTACTCGGGATAAGGAATGTCGAGTTTGTGCAGGCCAATCTCGAGGAATCGGACCTCACTTCGCTCGGCAAGTTCGATGCGATTTTTTGTTCCGGCCTTTTGTACCATCTGCCGCGGCCGTGGGAGTTGATCGCGCGGCTCGCGCCGATCGCGCCAAAATTTTTTCTTTGGACGATGTATTCCGCCGACGCAGCCGCCGATACCACCGTGGATGGATTTCGCGGCCGCAACCAGGGCGAAGGAGGTCTGGATGAGCCGCTCAGCGGAATGTCGAGCCACTCGCTCTGGCTCACACTCGGATCGTTGATGGAAGCGCTGACCAAGGCCGGCTATGAACCGATCGAAATCATCCAGAACGATCTGACCCATCCACAAGGCCGGGCGGTGACCATCGGCGCGAGGGTCAAGGCGTAGCTATCTGCCCGGCATCATCTCTAGCAGCACTCCCTTGAAATACTCCGTCTCCGGCAACGTCGGCAGGACGGGATGATCCAGCGCCTGTTCGAAGCGATGCAACCGGCGGGCGGAACGGCGCGCGTCGACGAGCGCATCTGCGATCGTCTGGTCGAAGATTGTTTCGCTCACGTGATGCGAACAGGAAAACGTCGCGAGGATTCCATCGCGCGAAAGGAGCTTGAAGGCGCGCACGTGCAGCTCGTGATAACCACGCAACGCGTCGCGCAAGCCGCCTTTCGTTTTCGTGAAGGAAGGCGGATCGAGAATGATGAGATCGAACTCCGCTTCGCTTTTTTCTGCCGCGCGCAGGAATTGGAAAACATCCTGTTCGACCCACTCGACCGACAGATTGTTGCGCTCCGCGTTTCGCCGAGCGGTCGCGATACTTTCCGCGCTCCCTTCCACCGCCGTCACCTGCGCCGCGCCGGCTTTTGCACAGGCGAGCGCGAACGCGCCCTGGCTTGTGAAGCAATCAAGCACGCGCCGACCCGCCGCATGGCGCGCGACAGTTTCGTAATGCGCCAGTTGATCCAGATAAAATCCGGTCTTTTGCGCGTGCATGAGATCGAGGGCAAAACGCAGACCTCCGATCTCGACTTCGGTTTCGCCCGGCGCCTCGCCCTCGAGAACGCCAACCTGCGGCTCCATTCCTTCCGCGCGCCGCACCGCAGCATCGTTCCGCTCGATGATCGATTGTAGGGCAAGCGCACCGCTTGCCGTCTTGAGCACCTCGACAATCAGCCCCTTCCGCATATCCATCGCGAGGGTGAGCGTCTGGAGGACCGCGTGGTCGCCGTATCGGTCCACGATCACACCGGGCAATCCATCGCTCTCGCTCCAGACGAGGCGGCAAAGGCGCAGATCAATCCCGCGGCGCTTCCGATACTCCACGGCCTGCGCGATCCGGCGCTGAAAAAAATCAAGGTCGAGATCCTGCCTCCGTCTCGAGAATCGGCGCGCCACGATTTGTGATT
>JBEEHU010000125.1:0-16967 GCA_041167565.1 Verrucomicrobiota bacterium
CAGGCGGAAAGTTTTATTCTTCTGCCGCTGATCTTCATTTTTGTGGCGGCGGCGTTTATTCCGCTCGCCCGGACGCTCGGTTCGCTCTTCACCCAAACGGCTCCGCTTACCGCCTACACTTTCGACATCCTCGGCAGCCTCGCGGGCACTGCGGCATTTTTTGTGATCGGCTATTTCGCGCTCCCTCCGATCTACTGGTTTGCGGTGCTCGGCATGCTGATCCTGCTCCTAAGCGCGAAGAAGGAACTCGTCCGCTCTGCTCTGCTGATGATCGCCGCCGCGGGGATTGCCTTGTTCCTCCAACGCGGCAGCTACTGGTCGCCCTACTACAAGATCACTCTCACACCCGCGACGCCGGCCGGCTATAACCTCGACGTCAACAGCATCGGCCACCAGAGCATGATCCCGTGGCGGAACAAGGAGCCGTTCTACCGCCGCGTTTACGAACTCTTTCCCGGTGCGTCGTTCGAACACGCACTCATTCTCGGCGCCGGCAGCGGCTCCGATGCGGCGACGGCTCTCGGGAACGGCGTGAAGTCGATTACCGCCGTCGAGATCGACCCCGTCATCATCAAACTCGGGGCCCGGTTCAATCCGGACCAGCCCTATTCCGATCCGCGCGTTCGTTTGGTGAATGCTGATGGCCGCGTCTTCCTGCGCAACACGAACGAGAAATTCGACCTCATCATTTTCGCGCTGCCCGACTCGCTCACACTCACTTCGAGCATCGCCAATCTGCGGCTCGAGAGTTTTCTTTTCACGCAAGACTCGCTCGCCGCCGCGCGCGATGCGCTCGCGCCCAACGGCGTCCTCGTGCTCTACAATTATTATCGCGAGCCGTGGCTGATCGAGAAGCTGGCCGGCATGGTCGGCCGCACCTTTGGCCGCGATTCGTTTGTCTCCACGTACGGCGGCCAGGGGCGCGGCGCGGTAATTATCAACGGTCCGAGATTAAGCGAAATTCCGGCGGTGGCCTTCGGTCCTTATCGCGAAGAGACTTTCTCCCCGGCCGAAAAGGAACTGCGCGTGACCGGCGAAGGATTCTTTGCCGCGACCAGCAAACCGCCCGCGACCGATGATTGGCCGTTCATCTATCTCCCGCAGAAATCATTTCCGGCCATTTACCTCCGCGGCCTCGCGGTGATCCTCGCCATTTCGCTGGCCGCGATTTTTTTGGTGGCGCCACGCGGCACCCTTCAGCGGTTCGATTGGCACATGTTCTTTCTCGGGGTGGCGTTCGCTCTCTTGGAGGTAAAGGCGCTCACTACTTTCGCGCTCCTCTTCGGGAGCACTTGGAACGTCAACTCGCTCGTCTTCTTCGCCATCCTCACGAGCGTGTTGATCGCGGTCCTGGTCAACGCGCGGTTTACGTTTCGCCGGATCTGGATCTTCTACCTGCTTCTCTTCGGCATGCTGGCGCTGAATCTCGCGGTTCGGCCGGAAACCCTGCTCTTTCAAAACGCGATCGCGCGCTACGTGATCGCGAGCTGTCTCATCTTCGCGCCGGTCTTTCTGGCGAACGTGATTTTCTCGAACTCCTTTCGCGAGACCGAGCTGGCGGATGTTTCTTTCGCCTCGAATCTGCTTGGGATCATGGTTGGCGGAATGCTCGAATACTTCAGCATGCTCACCGGCTACCACCTGCTTCTGGTCGCCGTGATCGCGTTCTATTTCCTCGCGATGCTGGTGCGGGGAGGACGAAGCCAAGTGACGAGTGACATGTGACGAGTGACGAGTTGCAGAAAGTTACTTTGATCGCCGCCCGGCCAGCTCGGCGCGGGCTTTGGCCATCTGCTTCTTCTCCTTAGCGCTCAGCTTCGGCGGGTGAAGGTGGAGCGAGCGGAGTTTGTCGCTGATGATGGATGAAACGGCCAGGTGGGTAAACCATTTGTGGTCGGCGGGGACGACGTACCACGGAGCTTCGGCGGTCGACGTTTCGCGCACCATCTCCTGGAATGCGTCCATGTAACGGTCCCAAAGCTTTCGCTCGGCGAGATCGTTTATCTCGAACTTCCAGTTCTTCTCCTTGTCGTCGATCCGCTCAAGGATCCGGCGTCGTTGTTCTTCGGGCGAAAGGTGCAGGAGGAACTTGAGCACGACGGTGCCGCTGCGGGTCAGGTGCCGCTCGAAGTCGTTGATGCTCTGGAAACGCTCACGCCAGATCCGTTTCGTGATCAGTTTTTTCGGGATGTGCTGATTCTCGAGATAATCGGGATGCACGCGCACCATGAGCACCTCTTCGTAGTAGCTTCGGTTCAGGACACCGATGCGTCCCGCCTCGGGCAACGCTTTGGACGCGCGCCAGAGAAAGTCGTGGCTCAGTTCCTCATCGCTCGGCTTCTTCCAGGAAGTGACCTTGCAGCCTTGCGGGTTCACCCCGGAAAGAACGTGCTTAATGGCGCCGTCTTTGCCGGCCGCGTCCATTGCCTGGAAGACCAGCAGCAACGACCATTCACTCTGCGCGTATAATTTTTCCTGCAGCTCACAGAGCCTGGTTACTCCTTCTTCGAGGTGCGGTGCGGCGGCTTCCTTCGAGCCGATATCCCCAGTGTCGCCGGGATCGATTTTTTTCAGGTGAAATTTATTTCCGGATTCGATCCGATAACGCGTCGCAAAATCTTGCCCGGTCATGCGCGAAAGAATCCTTTCATCATCCTGGAAATCGCATTTGAACGAGCCGGAGGCCGGGAAGTTCGCGAAACGGAACGAGGGACCGAAGGAGAACGCTCTCATTGTGTTCTCAAAGTGTTTCTAACTGTTCTCAAACTGATTCTTTGGGAGAAACGCGCTTCCTCGACTACATCTCCCGCTCGCAGTTTTAAACTAAATGAAAATATCCGTACTTTCCTCGCACCTCGTCGGCACGCACGCTGCTAATTCTACTGGCGCAATGAGGCTTCTCCACTTCAGCGCCGCTCTTGTTTTTTTGGCTGCGGCCATTCTCTACCCCGCCAGCGCCACGGCAGCGCCCTCCATCGTCGTGAGCGTCCCCGACCAAACGCTCGCGTTGATCGACAATGGTGCGGTCATCGCGCGGTACCCGGTTTCGACCTCGAAGTTCGGCCTGGGCGATCATTCCGGCAGCTATGCGACTCCGCTCGGCGCCATGAAAATTGCGACGAAAATCGGGGCGAACGCGCCGCTGGGCGCGGTCTTCAAAAACCGGTCGATGACGGGTGAAATCCTGCGGCCAAACGCGCCAGGGCGCGATCCGATCGTGACCCGGATATTGTGGCTGCGCGGCCTGGAGACGCAGAACGCGCGGGCGTTCGCGCGCAACATCTATATCCACGGCACGCCGGAAGAGCGATTGATCGGCCGGCCCGCGAGCTACGGTTGCATCCGGATGCGTTCGAACGATGTCGCGCGCCTCTTTGCTTCAGTCACCGTCGGCACCAAGATCGACGTGATGAATACGGGCCTCAGCCGCGCGATTGCGCAAGCGGCCCTGGCGACGCCCGCCCGCGGACCCCGCCTGGCGGCAAATCGCGGCCCGCGGTTGGCCCGCGAACTAGGCGGCGGTTAGCTGGAACTGGACACGTTGCCGTGGCGTCATAGACGTTATGACCAACGCGACTAACTTCATGCTTATGAGCGTGCAAGTTTATGGATGTAATCATCTCGCCATCGAGGTCGATAACGTGAAAGCGGCGGTGAAGTTTTACGAGGACGTGTTCAATCTGAAACAGTTGAAGAGCGGCGAAGGGGACGCGTTTTTCCAGTTGGGCGAGCATCAGTTCCTGGCCATCTTCGAGGTGGAAAAACTCCAGCCGGACCGGACGCGGCATTTCGGGATCATGGTACGCGACGAAGAGCAGGTGAATGAGGTGCGCAAGAAGCTGACGGAAAAGTATCGGCTGAAATTAATGCCGCCGTTCCGATGCGACTTCCGCGATCCGTGGGGCAACCGCATCCAGGTGGTCGACCTCCACGATGAATCGCTCATCTGGCTCCTGCCCTATCGCGAAGTGCAGAAAGCGGGAGTGGAACTTCATTCCTAGCCGCGCGTGAAAGACCAAAACGCACAGTTCTCCGGGTCGATCCCGGCGGCGTACGATCGGTATCTCGGGCCGCTCTTCTTTCAGCCGTATGCGGAAGACCTGGCTGCGCGGTTGCAGGTGGAAGAAAACGCTTCGGTGTTGGAGCTTGCTTGCGGCACCGGCATCCTGACTCGCGTTCTTCGGACGCGCCTTCCATCGACGATCGAGTTGATCGCGACCGACCTGAACGAACCGATGTTTCGCCACGCGGCTGAAAAGTTCGCCGAAAAGGAGGCGGTGCAATGGCTTCAAGCCGACGCTTGCAATCTGCCGTTTGGCGATCGGACTTTTGATGCGGTCGTGTGCCAGTTCGGAATCATGTTCGTTCCGGACAAAGCCCTGGCCGCGCGCGAGGCTCGCCGGGTTCTCAAGCCGGGTGGCCTCTTTCTTTTCAATGTGTGGGATGCGCTCGAGCACAATGCCGTGGGCTGGCTCGCGCACGAAACGATCACAAGCTACTTCGAAGAGGATCCGCCGACATTCTATGAGGTGCCGTTCGGATACCACGATCAAGACGAGATCAAACGCATGCTGGAGAGCGCAGGCTTTAACGAGGTTCGGATCGAGGTCGTGGCCAAAATGGCTGAAGCAAGTCGCGCCGAGGATGTCGCGACAGGTTTGGTCCAGGGGAATCCGGTCGCGGTGGCGATTGCAGGGCGCAATGCGTCGCTGTTGCCGGTCATAACGGGCGCCGTCGCCGACGCGATTGCGCGTCGCTTTGGCGAAGAAAATATCCGCGCTCCGATGCGGGCGATTGTTGTTCAGGCCCGAAGCTGATCCAATCAACGTCCTGACTGCCAGCGTTCGCGTGCCGAGCTAAAGAGTTGTATCAGCCAGGTTGGATTTATATTTGGTATTTGTCTGACGATCGTTGAGCTCGATGTAGACGTAGCTGGGCGGAATGACACCTTCCTCGAGGGCAAACCAGAGCTTGCCCAGATCATCCGGCTTGCTCAGGGCGCAAAAGCCGTAGAGCCGTTTGCCGGTGGAATCGAAGAAGTCCACCCAGGTGCGAGAGGCATTGGTGTTGCTGCCGCACGGAGGCAGGCCGGGCGCCGCCGCAAACATATCTGCGGGATACTCTGCCTTGTTCGCCACGTCGTAACGATAGCGGATCCAATTCTTGCCATTTGCGGAATAGGGCTCCGTTCTCATCAAGTAGAGAACCGGTTTGGGCGGGCCGACGTTCGCGGGGGTGCTCGCGGTGGTGGCGACGCGCTGCTCGCTCGGGCTCGGGAGGTCCTCCGGCGTAGGCCGGGCCGAGGGCGGGGGGCTGGGGGTAGTGAGGTCGCCGGTTATGGGGCCGAGGGGTGTGGGAGCTGGACTGAGTTTATCGGTCGCGCTCGACTTGGGGGATGGGCTGGTTTTGATGCTTGCGCTGGGTTGGGGTGATGGACTGGTTCTGTCCTTCACGCTAGGGCTGGGTGATAGACTCGGCTTCGGGGTGGGAGTGACAGCGCTTGCAGCCACGACGAGGACCGAACTTGCGAACAGGACAATGATTGTCTTGGTCAGTTTCATGGAGGAATCCTTTCTTTGGGGATAAAAAAACAAAACGTTTTTTTACTTCGGCCCAGATTGGCCGGGATGATCAAAAGCTGCAAGACTGTTTTTTGCGCCGGATCCGTCTTTGACCTGTGCATGATCCAGAACCGATGGCCCACCTGATCCGGAAAATAATTGTCGCGCTCGTCGCGTTAGCAGCGCCCATCGGTTCACGCGACCCAATCGAATACGCACGGCAGCCAGATCCGCACTCTGGTCGAAGAAAAGATCGCTGTTAATGGGCCGGGAGTCGCAGTCCTCGTGTCGCGGTACGGTGTGCCGTTACATCTGGCCGGCTACGGGTTCGCGGATCTAAAGGCCGGCGCTCGCATCACGCCGGACTCGCTCTTCGATCTTGCCTCGGTCTCGAAGAACATAACCGGCGTCGCGATCATGACCTTGGTCGAAAAAGGGAAATTGAAGCTCGATCAACCTGTCGCGAAATACCTCGAGGATTTTGCCGTGCCCGTGAAAGGGCGTGCCGTCACGATCACCGATTTGCTCCATCACGTCTCGGGGTTAGCCGACTATACGAGTGATGACTGGGAGGGCAGCGATGAGGAGTTCGCGACCCTGACCAATGAGGGTCATCTCAAGTGGTTGAATGGCACCAGGCCGCGGCGCGCTCCGGGTGTGAAGTACGAATACAACAACTCAGGTTACGCATTACTGGCTCTGATCGTCGAGCGAGTGAGCAGCCAGAGCTTTGCGCGATACGTGCACGATCATCTCTTCGCGCCGGCCGGGATGATGGATACGATCGTGCTGGATGGAACGGCGAAGCTTCCTGTCGCCGCGGTGAAAGGCTACGCGACCGATGATAACGGCAAAGTAAAGCGCGCCTCTTCGCCCACCGTGATCACGGGGGACGGGAGCGTCTATACTTCAGTGCGTGATCTGAGTCTGTGGGACAAAGCATTGCGCGAGCACGCGATCATCAGCCGGCGGTCCCAGGAATTGGCCTGGAGCAATGGCCGTTACGATAACGGCAATCCGATAAAGGATGAGGACGGCGACGGGTATGGCTTCGGCTGGGTCATTGAGAAGAAGCGGCACGTCGTCTCCCACAGTGGGAGCTGGGGTGGAACCGCGACTTATTTTCTTTTAGACGTCGAGAACGGTTTTACCGTCGCTGTTCTTAGCAACGACGAGAAAACTGCGGTCAGCGATCTAGCGGAGGAAATCCTCGCGCTATTCAAAAAAAACTGATCCACCTTCGCCAAGGCTACGGCGGACGGGCCTCTGATTTAGGGCGCAGCGAGCGCCGCTTCCACGCTGGGGAACAAGCGAAAATACTTGTCGAGTTTCGCGCTCTCCAAAATCATCATCACCGTCTCCCGCGCGCCGGCGAGCAGGAAATCTCCTCCCTCCAGTTCGAGGCTTTGCATTGCGCCGATCAAGACAGCGATGCCGGAGCTATCGACATAAGGAACGTGCGAAAGATCGACGACCAGGCGCTTTGGTTTCTCGTCGATTATCGCGCGCAGCGAAGCGCGCATCTCGGGTGAAACATGCAGATCGATGGCGCCTTCGGGTGAAAACATTTGCGGCTGGAGTTTTAGGCATCCTGGTTGCGGCGAGTTTGTCATTGCGCCAGTCTCAGTGTCAATCACGGGCGAAAAGAAGCGCTAACTCCGCGCGAGTCCCTCTTGGGCAAGCGGCGCTTTCCGCCGATCGGCGAACCGTTGAATGACGTAGTAGGTGACCGGAATAAGAAAGATGGCCAGCAAGGTCGCGGCCAGCATGCCACCAATGACGGTGGTGCCCATGACGCGGCGCGCGACGGCGCCGGAACCGGAGGCGCGCCAAAGCGGGACGCACCCCAGGATAAAGGCGAAGGAGGTCATGATAATGGGACGCAAGCGCAGTCGCGCACCTTCCAGGGCGGCATCGAGCAGAGGTTTCCCGCGTTCGTATTCCAGCTTTGCGAATTCGACGATCAGGATCGCGTTCTTCGCCGCGAGACCGATGAGCATGACGAGGCCGATCTGAGCATAAACGTTGTTCTCCATCCCGCGCGCCCAGAGCGCGGCGAACGCGCCGAAGACGGCGATCGGCGTGCCTAACAAGACACTGAAGGGCAGCGACCAGCTTTCATACAGCGCGGCCAAAATCAAAAAGACAAAAAGAAGCGACATGCCGAAGACGAGCATGGGCGAGACGCCTTCCTGCGCTTTCTTTTCCTGGAAGGACATGGCGGCATAATCGTACCCCATCTCCGGCGGCATGGTTTGCGCGAAAACTTCCTCGAGCGTTTTCATCGCCTGGATGGAACTATAGCCGGGCGCGGCGCTGGCGTTGATCTGCGCCGAGCGATAGAGATTGAAGCGCATGGTGAATTCCGGACCGCTGCGCGATTGCACATTGGTGACTGAGCTCAACGGAACCATGTCGTTGTTGCTGTTGCGGACAAAGAAGAGGCCGACGTTTTCCGCCTTCGTCCGGTATTCGCCTTCGGCCTGGACAAAGACCTGCCACTGCCGGCCGAAGCGGTTGAAGTAGTTCACAAAAAAGCCGCCCATGAAGGTCTGGAGCGTCTGGCCGACTTGCGACAAGTCGACGCCTTGCTTCAACACTTTGTCGCGATCGACATCGATGAAGACTTGCGGCACGGAGGGCAGGAAGGTCGTGGTCGCGGAAGCGATCTCCGGCCGTTTGCGCACCGCTTCGAGAAATTTGTTCAGGTTCTCGCCGAGGAAACCGACCTCGCGGCCGGCGCGATCCTCGAGCATGAAGGTGACGCCGCCGGAAGTTCCGATGCCGGGAATCGAGGGCGGCGGAAAGGCGAATCCAATGCCCTCCGGAATAGCGGCGAGACTTTTGTTGATGCTTTGTTTGAGCGCGGCGTATTGCTCGGCCGGTTTTGTGCGGTCGCCCCACGGTTCGAAAGTGATAAAGAAAAAAGCGTTGTAGGTGCTTTGCACGGTGCTCAATAAGCTGAAGCCGAGCACGCTCGTGACGTGTTTCACGCCGGGGGTTTTCAAGAGGACATCCTCGACTTTCTTCGCGGCGTCGCCGGTCCGTTCCATCGAAGCGGCATAAGGCAATGCCAGCGACCCATACAAATAGCCCTGGTCTTCTTCCGGCAGGAAACTCTTCGACAACCGCGAACCAAAAAACGCCGCCGCGATCGCGAAGATAAGAAGAAATGCCATGCTCCTTCCGCTCTTTTGAATCAGGAGCCGTGAAGTGCTGACGTAGCGCTCCGTGGTTCGGCCAAACACTTTGTTGAACCTGCCGAAGAACCAGCCGAGCGGGCCGCGCGCCGTTTTCGTCGGGCGCAACAACATGGCGGAGAGCGCCGGACTTAGAGTGAGCGCGTTGAAGGCCGAAAGAATGACGGAGATGGCGATCGTAAGCGCGAACTGCTGGTAAAGGCGCCCGGTGATTCCCGGAATGAACGCGGTCGGAACAAAAACGGCGGAGAGGACCAGCGCGATTCCGATCACGGGGCCGGACACTTCTTCCATCGCGCGAAGGGTCGCGTCGCGTGGGGACATTCCTTCATCGATATGATGCTGGACGGCTTCGACGACAACGATGGCGTCGTCCACCACAAGCCCGATCGCGAGAACGAGGCCAAAGAGCGCGAGCGTATTTATCGTGAAGCCGAAAAGCGGAAAGACCATGAACGTGCCGATGAGCGAGACCGGGACGGCGCAGAGCGGGATAAGCGTGGCGCGCCAGCCTTGGAGGAAAACGAAGACAACAATGATGACGAGCGCGAGCGCCTCGAGCAGGGTGAAGAGAATCTCTTCCATGCCGGCCGTAACCGCCTGAGTCGTGTCCAGCGAGATGGCGTAACTCATGTCCGCGGGAAATTGTTTCGAGACGCGCGCCATGAGCGCTTTCACGCCATTGGCGGCGTCGAGCGCATTCGTGCCGGGAAGCTGGTAGAGCGCGAGAATTGCGGAGGGTTTCCCATCCAGGCGCCCGGCGAGGCTATAGGTCTGCGCGCCGAGCTCGATGCGCGCGACGTCCTTGAGCCGCAAGAGCGAGCCGTCGGGATTTGCGCGGATAACGATTTCGCCAAACTCTTCGCCCGACGTCAACCGGCCCGGCGAACGCACGGTGTAGGTGAACTCCTGTCCGGGCGGCGCCGGTTCGCCGCCGATCTGGCCGGCGGGATTCACGGTGTTTTGCGCGCGCAACGCGTTCGTCACATCCGGGACCGTCACGTTTAATTTTGCGAGCTGGTCCGGTTTCACCCAAAGGCGCATCGCGTACTGGCCGGCGCCAAAAACCTGCACGTTCGAAATCCCGGGGATGCGCGTCAGTTGATCGATGAGATTGATGTTCGCGTAGTTCGCCAGAAAGATGTTGTTGTAGGTGCCCTTCGGCGAATTCAACGCCACCAGCATGAGCGGCGCGGTCGTCGATTTTTGCACGGTGACACCCGCGTTGATGACATCGGCCGGGAGCTGCGAAGTCGCCTGTGAAACGCGGAGCTGCGAGAGGATCTGATCGGTATTCGGATCGGTGCCGACCTCGAAGTTGATCGTCATGCGAATCGAGCCGTTCGCATTCACCGACTGGATGTAGTTGCTCCGATCGACGCCGCTCATCTGCTGCTCGATCGGCGTCGCGACTGATTGTTCGATGGTCTGCGCATCCGCGCCGGTGTAATTCGCGCGCACCTGGATTTCCGGCGGGACGATGCTGGGGTATTGCGCGATCGGGAGCTGGATCATCGCGACGCCGCCGACCAGCGTCATCAGGATCGCGATGACGATTGCGACGATCGGCCGGTTGATGAAGAACTTCGACATCCGGCGCTAGTGAGCCGCAGTGGTTGCAACCGAAGGCGCCGGAGACGCGGGCGGAGTCCACGGTTTCGGAGACAACGGCGTGCCTTCGCGCGCTTTCTGCACGCCTTCGACAACAATGCGATCGCCGGCATGCAATCCGTCCTCGACGATCCACATCGCACCGATCCGGCGGCCGACTTTTACCGGCTGAATGTGCGCCTTGTTATCCGGTCCCAGCATCGCCACCTGATAGGTGCCCTGCAGTTCGACGACCGCGCGTTGCGGCACGAGCAGCGCATCTTTCTTCACATCGGTGCGCAGGCTGATCCGCGCGAATTGGCCGGGCCGAAGGATGTTCCCGGGATTCGGGAAGATGGCGGCGATGCGGACCGAACCCGTCCGCACGTCCACCTGGTTCTCCGCGGCGAAGAGCTGGCCCTTGTGCGGAAAATGCGAGCCATCGGAGAGGATCAGTTCGAACTCGAGCTGCTTCTCGTGCTCGGCGCGTTGCGCGGGATCTGCGTAACGCTGCGAATAGGTCGTGTAACGTTGATCGCTGACCGTGAAGTAAGCCTTGATGGGATCGACGGTGGCGACGGTTGTGAGCTGGCCCGTGCTCGGGCCAACCAGATCGCCTACCTGCGCCTTCGCCAATCCGGCGACACCATCGATGGGCGATTGGATGTCGGTGAAATCGAGATTCAACTGCGCTTGCTCGACTGACGCGCGTTGCGCTTCCACCTGCGCCCTGGCGGCGGCAGCGGCTTGCACGGTGTTATCGCGCTCCTGTTCGCTGATCGCTTTTGTTTTGAAAAGTTCCAGGTTCCGGGCAGCAACGAGGTCGGCCTGACGCTGCGAAGCTTCGGCCTGCGCCAGCGCCGCTTTCGCCTGGGCGAGCGCCGCTTCAAACGGACGCCGATCAATCCGGAAAAGCAGGTCGCCCTTCTTGACCGCGGTGCCTTCCTTGTAGTTTTGCGAAGTCAGATAACCCTGCACGCGCGCCTGGATGCTGGCATTCACCGAGCCATCGAGCGTGCTGACAAACTCATCCACCAGCGGGACGTCTTCTTGTTTCACTTCGGTGACGAGGACCTCCACTGGCGCGCTCTTCGGAGCCGCATCGCGCGAACATGCGGGCAGAGCTGCGAGAACCATGGCGATCATCGCCGCGGCTGTGGAAAAGCGAAGGTTGCTCCATCGGTCCCTGTGCATCGCCCAGCACATTCGCACAGGAGATCGCGGGGACAATGCAGATACGCCAGCACTGGGGAACAGAGCGTTTGTGTTGTTATTTTGGGCTCTTCTCCTCAGCATGTTGCCGTATGCAATTGACCCGAAGGAACGTGATGATTCTGTCGCTGGCCCTCGCCTGCAGCGCATTCGGCGCAGTAGCGGTGCGAGCCGATCCTGCAAACGCGAAGCCCGCGTTTGTTTTCAGGGATGCCGGCTATTTCCATCGTTGGTCGATGGATGGTCAGCATGAGTTTACGCCCGAGAAGCAGGAGGACCTCGATAAGTGGACCGATATGATAACGGTGAGGCAGTATCCGGATGTCCATGATGGCGATCGTCTCGCGCAGACCGCAAACGCGGTCCTGGAGAACTACAAGAAACATCAGGCAAAGGTGCTCAAGACGAGCTCGGTGCCACGGACCGCAGCTCGGCCGGCGGAACATTTCATCGCGGTAGCCTTCACCCAGCCCGCGTTCATCGAGGTCGCTTTTGCCCGCATCAAGTTGATGGATGGGACCGGATGCTCCTTCATTTACTGCCATCGCTTTTACGGGGAGAAAACAGGAGATCAGGCGAGCGCCTGGCTTGAGGCAAACGGCGCCGAGATTGAAGAGGCGTTGATGAAATGGAGCTCGATGCCGTCGCCGGCTTCGCTCCGCTAGGAATGCGGTGACGCGCGAAATGAAAAAGCGCGTTGGTTTTCGCCAACGCGCTTTTCCTGAATTCTGTACTCCGCCGCGCCTACGACGCCGGCTTAAGACTATTAAGGATCGTGCCGACTTCCTGCATGTGTTCCTTTTCCTTCGCCGTCGTGACCCAGTAAGTCATGATGATGAGTTTGTCCTTGATCGGAACAAACACGATGCTGATCCCGGCCGGGCCATCTTCATCTTTGCCTTGGTAAAGCAATTCCGTCGCGTCGAGTCCGCCGATCTTGAACTTGTTCTCCTTTTTCGTGGACTCGTCGAGGGTGACCTTGTGAGTCTTGAGCATTTCGAAGGTGTCCTCGATCTCGCCGCTCATGCCTTTTTCGCTGCCGACCGCGACCACGGAAAGGTAAACCGCGGTATCCGCGCTCTGGCCCCAAACGCCGTTCTCGACCGCTTTCGGTTTCCAAGAATCGGGCATGTCGATGGAGGCGATGGCGAAGTCCTCGTTGGGCAGCTTGAATGTCTTCGCGTCGGCCGAGATGGCGCCGACGAGCGCGATGGTAAGAACAGTAAGGAGTGATTTAATCATATGGGTTTTTCTTGGTGCTGGGAATAAACGCATGGTCGCGAATGCTCGCAAGAAATATTCTCCGAACCGAGTGCTGCTTGAGACGACAACCGGAATCGGTGAGAAGTAGGATGCGTGATGGAGAGGAATTGGGTCTGTGAGCTGGAAGCATATCTGCAAGACAGGTTCGCCGGCCTATGCAAAGCAATCGGCCAGCGATCGCCCACTTCCGGACTTCGCATCATCCCGCCGCTGGCCTCGGAGGAAGCGAAGTATTTTCTCCTCGGAGTCGAGGACGGATTATTCCAGTTGGACGACGAGGGCTACGTCACGAGCGATTTATTTCCTGCTGCTGACCCGGCGGAAATCGAGCGAAAGATGTGTCAGATCTTTTGGTACAACTCGCTTCCGCCGCGCCTTTTTCGCGAGAGCATTTGTCAGCTCTCCACGGCGTCGGTCCTCATCCTGAAACGCGGATGGCTCCGAAGTCACCTTCTGATGGAGCCGAGTATCGATGAACAATCCTCGGTGATTTCGGGCGTCGACATCGTGGTTAAATCGAGCGAAGGCGGGACGCTTATCGGAGTGGAGGTGAAACGGAACGCGGCCGAGCTTCAAAAGTTGATGCTGGATTTGCAGGCCTGCTGCAGGCGCGGACCACACACCCAGGATGATTGCGGTTTCCCGCAAAACCACCCGAAGTACGAATTCTGTCTCTCGAGCAGACCGGATTATTTTTGGGCGGTCGCGCCGGATGCCGAGGTTTGTTTCAGAATGAATTACGAAAACGGGATCGCACTGGAACAGCTCGCGTCGCTTCCGCCGCGCAGCCGGATCGAATGAGCCGGGCGCTAGCGTTTGCCCTGCACGCTCAACTCCCACCTGTATCCATCCACATCGTGAAACCAGATGCCCATGTGCGGCGAGCCCGGCGCTTCAGGTCCGATTTCGTCACCCGGATCTTCCAGCTCGATCTTCTGTTTCTTCAGATGCGCCAGCGCCTTTTGTAACGCCGCCATGTTCGGCAGATGAAAGGACATGTGACCAATCGTTCGCGGTGACGGTTTTGCTTTCACGAGCGCGATCGTGACATTCTTGTTTCCGATCGCGATCCCTTCGTCGAATTCGAATTGTTTTTTCAAACCCAGAGCGCGTTCGAACCATTTCGCGCTGCGCTTGGGACTGCGCACCGCCAATCCGAAGTGACCGACAACTCCGACGGTGAATGGAGTCTTCATGGCATCCATCCTCGCATCATCTTTCTCGCGAATCGAGGAACCCGGGTAACCGGCGAACCATCAGCCGCATGATGAGCGCGATCACGAGAATCGCGGCGGGCAGCAGCGTCAAAAGTTTGTTGGTTTGGATCAGCTGCATTCTTATCCCAACGAGCAAGCCCAACATCATCGCGGTAATGGCGTATTGCCGCACCGTTCCTCTCCATTCGCGCAACCGCGCGGCGGTGTCCTCGTCGCCGCGTCGTTGCCGCAGCGCGCTCAGCCGCAGCGTGGCCAAAGCCGCGAAGATAAGAATGAAATCTCCGAGATAGAGAAGAAGGGATTCGCGGCTGCTCTGGAAACGCAGAAAAGTCTGCACGGCGAACGGCAGCACGGCGATTCCCAGGAGAAAGATGAAGTTCACGATGACCTCAAACGTCCGGGCCACGAATCGATGCCGAAAAATCCGGTAGTGCCCGAGCCAGATGGCGCAGATCATTCCGAAGGTGACGACAAAGGTGGCCCAGCGCGTCGGATTGAAGACTTCGCTCTCGTTCGTTGGGACATCGAGGCGGGTCGCAAGCAATGAAAGACTGAACCCAAAGACGAGATCGCTGAAAGCTTCGAGGCGATGGGTGAAGCGCTCTCCATACGCCTGACGCACGATTTCAGGAGTTCTGGATTTCGAATCTTGCGGTAGCTCAGTGCTCAAGGATTGTTAAACTGAAGTGCGTCGGCTTTGGCGTAACCTTCTACACCGGGACGATGCTTCATGAAAATCGATTTGTAAGGCATGCGGAACGCGACCGTGGTAGCCGAATCCGTGGCCCACAATGTCAAAACGATTACCGAATCACATTGACGCCTGGGAGATCCGTTCTCTTAATGAGCCCGCATCGCCGGCGAACCGGCAGCGAACCCTAACTCGACCGCTCAAGGAACCCTTACCAATGAAATCCCGATCCAGCCTGATCCTTGTCCTCACACTTGTCGTGGCCGGCACCGCGGCGCGCAGCTTTGCGGAAAGCAATGGTCCCAACAACCCGACGTGGTGGGACAAATATCAATACCTAAAAAACAATGCGCCGCTCGGCGATGCGGCGGCGACTTCTTCCATCGCCTTCGGCAATAACGTGGACGTTTCAAATGAATGCGGGCCGCAGAGCGAGACCTACATCACACTTAACCCCGCCAACCCAAAGCAACTCGCCGCCGGTTCCAATGAGATCTTCCGGTTGCCGATGCGCGGTTATTATTCGAGCAAGGGCGGCGCGAGTTGGGGCGGCGTCGATCTGCCCCTTCCCCCTTCACAAGGGACGAACTCGATTAATTTCGGTTCCGATCCGACGCTCGCTTTCGATACGCGCGGCAATCTTTTCTACGGCTACATCGTCGTCTTCTTTGGCAACGGCGCCGGGGTGAATGGCTCGGAGATGGCCGTCGCCCGCTCGACCGATGGAGGACGCACCTATTCGACGGTGACGTTCTTTTCCTATGAGGGCGGCAGCAATCATTTCAATGACAAGCCGATGATCACGACGGATACCAGCGCGACCAGCGCAAACCGCGACAACATTTATATTGCCTGGGACGCGGCCGTTGGAGGTTCGACTGGAGGCGGCGTGCGCGTGGGGACTTCGCGCGATTATGGCGCCTCCTTCAGCGTAACCCGCGCGGACGATCCGAAGGGTCCGGGCCGCGCGATCGGTGCTTCGCCGGCGGCCGGCCCCGATGGAACGCTCTTTGTGGCGTGGAATGATTACAGCGCGAACACCATCGCCTTCAACAGCTCGACTGACGGCGGTACGACCTGGGCCAGGCAAAGCGTTATCGCGACGAAAGTGTTGCCCTTCGACATTGCCATTCCCGCGGAATCATTTCGCGGGGCGCTTGTTTATCCGGTGCTGGATACGGACCGCTCGAATGGCCCCCATCGCGGTCGCCTTTACTGTTCGTGGATGGACCGGGTCGCAAATGGCACCACCGACATCCTGCTCAGTTACTCTGACAACAAAGGCCAAACCTGGTCGGCCCCGGCGGCAGTGACAGATCGATTGGCCAGATCAGTCGATCATTTCAATCACTGGATGTCGGTCGATCCAATCACGGGCGATGTGAATGTTTCCTTCTACGATACCCGAAACGACACCACCGGATCGCGCTACATGACGGACGTGTACCTGGCGCAGTCGAAAAGCGGCGGCGTCTCGTGGCTGCCGAACGTGCGTGTGTCCAATCAGAGTTCGAACGAGCATGACTGCGGCGGAGTGTTTCCCTGTCAGGGAATCAACTATGGAAACCAGCAGGGCGACTACGAAGGACTTGTCTCCTACGGCGGGTATTCCTATCCGGTCTGGACAGATAGCCGTCGCCAGATGGATTCGATCAGCGGCTGTAGCCGCGCCCTGGCGATGGAAGAAGTCTTTAGCGCGAAAGTGCCGGCAAACTGAGCCGCGGCCGCTTCAAAAATTCAGCCGCCATCCGCCAAACAGCACGGGGTTAGTCAGCTGGTTGGACAGCTAACTAACCCCGCTATAGTTATGCGCCGAGCGTTAGGCTGCGGCGAACCCCGGATTACGGAGTTGCGGTCGGCGAAGCAGAGGGCGACGGCGAAGTGCTGGACTTCTTGGTCGAGGCCTTTTCAGTGGTCGTCGACTTTTTTGTGGTCGCCGAAGTATCGGCGCTCGTGTCCTTCTTCGTCGTGTCCTTCTTCATCGTGGACGACTTCTTCGTGGTGGTCGACGACTTCTTGGTCGTGGCCGCCGGCGCAGTCGTTGTCGTTGTGGCCGATTCGTTCTTAGTGGTGCATGAGGCCATGAGCCCTGCGGCCAGTAAGACGGTGATGGAATAAACAAGTGATCGTTTCATAGGTTGGTAGTTAACGAGGGGAGAATGTTCGGTCGGCCCAGGGACTGCAAGCATTATTTCAAAGATTGAAATTGGACCGCAACCCCGGCGAAAATACC
>JBEEHU010000126.1:0-15309 GCA_041167565.1 Verrucomicrobiota bacterium
ATAGCTCGGAAGGCTATGAGGAAATGAAGCTGAGTTACGAGCAGGCAGCGCAAGGGCGCTTGCCGGAGAAGTTGCCGTGCGAAGTCTATTGTCACACGCTCACAGACGACAGCATTCTCGCCCCGGAGCTTCGCCCGCAGGGCTTTCACACGATGACGCTCTTCGGGATCGATACACCATGGCGCTTATTTGCGCAGGACAACTCTGCGATGCGGCGGGCCGCGGAGAGGAGATTCCTTGAGAGCATGAACGAATGGCTGGCCGAGCCGCTGGAAGATTGTCTTGCCGTCGCGCGCGATGGCGAACCCTGCATCGAAAGCAAAAGTCCGGTGGACATCGAGGAAGCGCTTGGACTTTTCCACGGCAACATCTTCCAGGACGCCCCGACTTTCCCCTACGCCGCGACGAAAGAGCAGGCCGGCACCTGGGGCGTCGAGACGGAGTTTGAGAACGTATTCTTGTGCGGCTCCAGCGCCCACCGCGGCGGCGCCGTCAGCGGCATTCCCGGCCATAACGCCGCGATGAAAGTTCTCGGCATAACTGGGAACGTTGAGTGACTCCACGACCCGCAGCCGATCGACTCGCGCACATCGATAGCTTGAGAGCCGTCGCGGCACTGATGGTCGCCTGCGCGCACATTTGGGAACGATTTCTTCCGCTCTCCGGCTCGAATCAGTTCGCGACTGGCAAAACCTGGACGCGCTATTTTGAATTCGGGATAACCGGCGTGGTTTTGTTTTTCGCGATCAGCGGATTCGTCATTTACGGGACGTTGCGCGGGCCGCGCGAAGGAACCGGCCGCCGCTTTGTCATCACGCGATTCTTTCGCTTATATCCGGCGTACTGGGTCTCGGTGGTGGCGGGATTGATCTTCATCTGGTGGTGGCAAGCTTGGCCGATCGCGTGGCCGATGGTGGCCGCGAACGTAACGATGGTGCCCGATCTTTTTGGGCAACCACCGGTCATGGGACTTTACTGGACGCTGGGAACGGAACTCGTCTTTTACATCTCGTGCTGGCTGATCTGGCGGATTGGCTTGCTCGACAACGCGCGACTTTTGGCGGGATTGGTGATCGCGTTTTCACTGGCTTGGCTCGCGGTGAAAGGTGCGAAGCAACTCGGTGCCATCGGTGACGACATCTCGGCCTCGTGGAAAAATCTGCCGCGTCATCTGGGGATCATGTTTTGGGGCGCTTATTTCCGGATCGTGTACGATGAATCGAAAGGGTTTCGCGAATCAATCCGCCGGAACCGGAAAGTCTGGATGCTCCTTGCCCTCACGTTGGTGATTGTGCTGATTGGCGGAGCCCGCCAGTTCCGTTTCTTGATTCATCCGAGCACAACGTGGTTCTCTTCCTATGTGGTCGCGCCCTTGCTCTTTTGCATTTGGATCGCGTGGCTGCGGGTGCGGAATCGTCCCTTCGCCTGGCTGGGACGGATCAGCTATTCCATCTACCTCTTTCATCTTGTCGTGATGATTCCGTTAGCTTCCTGGCTCGCGCTGGAAGGGAACGCGGCGCTGCGCGGATGGCCCACCGTCGTTTACCTGGTTCCGACGCTGCTGATCACGATTGCCGTCAGCGCCGCGGTTTTCTATGCAGTCGAATTGCCCGCGATAAAGTTAGGCAAACAATTAGCCGGCCGGCGCGCGATTGATGTAGGGATGCAAGCAGCGCCCTGATTGCTCATGAACCGATTCCCCTTGCTCGTCCTCTGCGCGCTCGCTTCGGCGGCGGCGGCTTTCGCGCAGGATGCGGTGCCGCTTTCTCGCACAAACCGCTCGTTGATTCCTGTCCAGGACCAGGCGGCTGTTCAGTCGCGAGGCTTCACGAGCGCCGATCACATCACCGGCGATTGGGGCGGCTATCGCGAGCGGTTGTTCGCGTCCGGGATCGAGGTGTTCGGGTTCTACAACAGCATTTACAACGGCAATGTCTCGGGTGGAATTCATCCGAATCACGCCACTTACGTCGATGACGCCTGGCTCGGCTTTAAGTTCGATCTCGAAAAATTGGTAAACTGGAAGGGCGGCCTGTTTGTCGTCAGCGGGATCAATCGCAACGGCGACGATCTCACGACGAAATACGTCGGCAGCATTTTCTCCACGCAGCAATCGGTCGGCGGTCAGCGGCCGTTTCTCTACCAGGTTTATTTGCAGCAAAAATTCTGGGACAACCGCCTGACTGCCAAGCTGGGCCGCTTCTCCGCCTCCGACGATTTCAACGGCTCGCCGCTTTACGGCTATTCCGTGAACAACGGCATCGACGGCGACATCCGCAACGTTCTGTTCGACACCCGCTTTTCCGCTTATCCGTTCGCAGTCTGGGCGGCGGTCTTGTTGTATGATCCGACGCCGGAGTTCAACGTGAAGCTCGGTGTATTTCAAACCTCGGACGACATGTTTGAGAACGATGACAACGGATTGAACTGGGGCATTGAAGGCAGCGATGGTTACACGGCGATTGTTCAGGTCGGCTGGTCGCCGCAATTTTGGAAAGGGCCTGTGCCCATGCGCGAAGGCGGAGACGCCGTGGTGATGAAGGGGTTACCGGGACACTATTGGATTGGGTTCACGTATTCGGAATGGGATCTCTACCCGCGATTTGAAGGTGGCTTTGAGAATCACTCTTACGGCTTCTACGCGCACGCCGACCAAATGATCTATCAGGAAACGCCCGGGAGCGATCAGGGGCTGACTGCGTTCGTTGCGTCCGGTTATTATCCGCAGACTGAAATCTCGATTGTTCCATTCCAGGTCAACGTCGGACTCAACTACAAAGGTCTATTCCCTTGCCGCGATCGCGATCACACGATGCTGCATTTCATTTACGGCGACCTGAGCCGCGATTATGCGCGCAGTGTCCGCAAGCCCGGCGGGCATCTCGCCGAATCAGAAAAGGTGATCGAGATCGCCCATCGCTTTCAGCTCACGCCCTGGAGTTACTTCCAACCCGACATCCAATATGTTATCGATCCTGGCGGGACAGGGGACATTCCCAATGCGCTGGTAATCGGAGCACAGATGGGCTTCACGTTTTAGAACCGGGACATCACGCTATGAACACTTCGCCTTCCGAGCATCATCCTGCGCCGCTCGATCCGCGGCTTGCGCCAAAGAGAAGCATGTTCGTTTTGGATGATGGCCGGAACGTCTTCTTTGTCTTTTCGCTTCTCATCCTGCTCTTCGCTCTCTGGGGATTTTGCAATGGGATGATCGACGTGATGGACAAGCACTTTCAGGAAGAGCTGCATCTGACGCTCGCGCAATCGGCCTGGGTCCAGTTCGCGCATTACCTCGGCTACTTTCTAATGGCGCTCCCGGCGGGATGGCTCGCGACGAAGCTCGGTTACAAAGGCGGCATCATTACTGGACTACTGATGGTGGCTGTCGGCGGATTCTGGTTTATCCCGGCCACCCACATCGCGTCCTTCTGGGCTTTTCTGCTCGGCGTCTGTGTGATCGCCGCCGGCCTCACCTTTCTCGAGACGATCGCGAACCCCTACACGACCGTCCTCGGCCCGATCCAATACGCGGCGACGCGCATCAATCTCGCGCAATCATGCAACGGCATCGGGCTCCTTCTCGGTCCGGTCGCCGGCGGGCTGTTCTTCTATTCCAAGAACGCGGCGGGCGAAAGCACCGGCAGCGCGAACCTTTGGATTCCGTACGCGGCCATCGGCGTGATAGTTATTGTTCTGGCGATCATCTTCTATTCTTCCAACGTCCCCGAGATCAAGATGGAGGACGATTACCACTGCGACGATGCCATGCCGAATATTTCGCACTCGATCTGGACGCATCCGCACTTCGTCATGGCGGTGGTCGCGCAATTTCTGTACGTCGCCGCGCAGGCCGGCATCTTCAGCTTCTTCATCAACTACATGACGTCACAGGTGCCGCCCATTCCGGCCGAGTGGAACGCGGCCGGCAGCGGCTCGGGTTGGTTCAGCGGCTGGTTCGAAATTCACAAGAGCGGCGCGCTCGGTTTCAGCAACAAGGCGGCGTCGAATCTGGCTTCGTTAGGCTTTCTCTGTTTCCTCATCGGCCGTTTCAGCGGCTCCGCGATCCTGAAGAAATTCGCCGCCCATTCCGTCCTCGCACTTTATTCCGCGATCAGCGTCGTGCTCTGCATCCTGATCTTTCTGAAACTCGGCTGGGTCTCGGTAGCCGCGCTTTTCCTCACCTACTTTTGCATGTCGATCATGTTCCCGACCATCTTCGCGCTCGGCATTTTCGGTCTCGGCGAGAAAGCGAAAAAGGCGTCATCCTTCATCGTCATGGCCATCATGGGCGGCGCCATTTTGCCGAAGGTGATGGGATCGGTCGCCGACAAGTACGATCTGTCGCGTGGTTTTATTGTCCCGATGCTCTGCTTCGCCGTCGTCGCCGCGTATGGATTCTTGTGGCCAAGGCTGAGCGGCGCCGAAAGCATGCACGGCGTCTCGACCACGGGAGGACACTAGGAAATGTCGAATGACGAATGTCGAATGTTACGTATGAGTGCGGTCTTTGAATTAAATCACGAGAAGCTGGCGAGCGATCCGCGCTTTGTGGAGATCGGCGCAGCGCTCGATTCGTTTTCGCCGATCGATTCCGATGAGACCTTCAACCTTTATTGCCGCGAAGCCTGCCGAATCTGGACCGGCCACTTTCGGAAGCGGGTCGGTGAAACGTCAGCGCAATTCGAAAAGTTGCTGGAGGCGATCGAGTGCCGAGGCCAGGGAGTGATCAAAACGGGGTGGGGCGGCGTAGTGATCACGTTGCATGAGCATCCGCGAGTCGAGAAGTTTCTCGTCATTCGCGAAGGCGAATACCTCGGGCTGGAGATGCACGAGCAAAAGGACGAACGACTTGAGGTAAGAGAAGGCGCCGGGCTCATCCTGTGGCGGCGGCCTAAAGAGCGCGCGCTGACCGTCGAAGTGTTGATGCCCGGCGCAAAGTTTCACCTCAAACCAGGCATGGAGCATTGCCTGATCGGGACCGAGAATCTTCTGGTGTTCGAGCGCTCGATTGATCCGAAAGGAATGGATCAGGATCTGATCTTCATTTACGAGCCGGAAACCTGATGGACACCGACTTCTACGCGTTCGGCGAAATCCTTTGGGATTGCCTGCCGTCCGGACGCCATGCGGGCGGCGCCCCTTTCAACGTCACCGCGCATCTCGCGCAAATCGGCGTCTCCGCGTCGCTCATCTCTTGCATCGGCCGGGATTCGCTAGGCGATGAGATCCTGAAAGTGGCCCAGGATAAAAGCGTGAATACCCAGTTTATTACACGCGCCCGTATTGGTTTGGCCACGGGCACCGTGATCGTTACCGTGGACGCGAACGGCAACGCAACCTACGAACTGGTGCAACCGGCAGCTTGGGATGAAATCAGAGTTCCAGCGGAAGCGCTCGAGGCCGTTTCGAAATCACGGGCTTTGATTTTTGGGTCGCTCGCCGGCCGTTCGCCTTACAACCTGGATCAACTCGCCCGCCTTCTGGAAGTGAAAGGGCCGCTGAAATTCTTCGACGTCAATTTGCGTCCACCCTTTGCCGATCCGCCGCTTGTGATGGAACTCGCCAAACGAGCTGACGTTCTGAAACTCAATGATGGCGAAGTCGGCCAGCTCGCCCATTGGTTGCGAACCGGCGACATGGTGCCCGACACGCCTCGTGCCCTGGATGCCATCGCCGCCGCGTGCGCCACGATAGCGGAAGCGACCAACGCATCGCATATTTGCGTCACGATGGCTGAAGAAGGCGCTGCCATGTGGGATCGCGGAAATCTTGTGACCGCGCCCGCTCCGAAAGTTGTCGTGAAAGATACAGTCGGGGCCGGCGACGCGTTCATGGCGGGTCTCATGGTGGGACTCACCCGCGGCACCGACACGCGCAAAGTTTTGGAAACCGCTTGTCGTCTCGGCGCCTTTGTCGCATCGCATAACGGCGCGACGCCATTATTCCCCCCGGAAATCATCCAGCTTTTCAAGGTGGCATAGCCTCCGCGATGCGGCTCTGGACGATTCATCCACGTCATTTCGACGCGCAGGGTTTGGTCGCGGCCTGGCGCGAGGGATTGCTGGCGCAGAAAGTTTTGCGCGGCGAAACGCGCGGCTACACGCGCCATCCGCAGCTCGCGCGTTTTCGGGCCGAGGCGCGGCCGGTAGAAGTCATCGCGGCGTATCTCGCCATCCTCGCAAAGGAGGCTGGCCGGCGCGGCTACAATTTTGATCTCAGCAAAATTTCCGAACCACGATCCGCCGGAAAGCTGGTCGAGACCCGCGGGCAGCTCCTTTTTGAATGGCGACATTTGAAGCGGAAACTGCGCGCCCGCACACCTAGACTTTACCGGGAATGCCGAGGCCTTGCCTGCCCCAGAGCGCATCCGCTTTTCCGGATCGTGGACGGGCCCGTTCGCGACTGGGAGAAACGAGTCCGAAGGCAGCGCGACGCCTAACGAACCGTTATTGAAGGTTGTAAACTTCCACAAGGGCAACGCCAATGCTGTTGCTCTTCCCCCGCACGATCGCCGTCCCCAACCCTGGCGGTAACGTCGCCACGATCGTCGATTCAAGCTCATTCGCGGGCGGCGCCAGCGTAGTCGCTCGCACTTCGGCTTCCTGCGATTGCTGAGTTTGATCGTTGATCTTCCAGTTATCATTCGTCGCGGTGATGGCTCCGTTTCCGTCGTGCAACTCAAGCGTCGGATCTTGCAACGCATCCTGGATACCCAGGCCGGTGAGCGACGGCCCGAGGGCGCGCACAACCACTCGGGCGTATCCGCTCCCGTTCGCTCCGCTCGCAATCAAGCCACCGAACATGGCGTTATCGTCCGTATCCACAAACCCGCGCGAGCTGATGTTTGCCAATTGGGAGTTTGCGCCTTCCGCGAGATCGTACACCTCCACGACGCCCACGCCTGTTCCGCCATTCTTGCCGGAAAGAACTGCCGTGTAAGCGCCCGGACTAAGAGTCATCACGATTGCGGATTCGGCGCTGCTGGTTGGCTGAAGTTTCGTCGCCTCGACCTCCGCCTGCTGGCTGCTTCCATCCGATTTGGTTTTCCAGTTGTCGTTCACGGCCAGGGTTGTGTTGCCTTGATGCAGTTCCAACGTCGGATCCGACAAGGTGACGCCGACACCACCGACCGAAGGACCGATCCCGCGAATGATGACTTGTTTTGAATCGGGGCCGGTGACGATAAATCCGGCGATAAGAACCTGTTCGCCGGACAGAACGCGGACGCGGGTGGAAATGTTGAGGAGCTTGAGCGATGGCGGAGCGACGCGAATGTAATAGACGTCTTCTTCGCCATTGAGGGTGGCGGGATACGCAACATTGCCTCCGCCATTGTCGGAAATGATCGTCATGTAGTCGCCGATCTTGTTCTGGTCGGGATAACCGACGAGCGGATTGAACGGATCGCTCACGGCGATGTTTGGCGACCATGTGTCGCCCCCGTCTCTGCTATAGGAATAGAAAAGTTGTGAATCGGTGTTGTTCGGAGCGTTTCGCGAGTCCAGCCAAACCACATCGATCCGTCCGTTTGGCGCGACCGAAAGGGTGCCGAACCAGTGCCACTTGTTGTGATCGACCGCGTCGTCATTGATCCGGCGAGGAGCGGTAAAACCTTGGCCGCCGTTGGTGCTGCGCACGAACATCACGTCGCTCCCGGCGCCGAAGCCAAAGGGTGTCACGCTCGCGAGCATGTAAACATTGTTGTTCGTGCTGGTGCCCGAACGGTCTACTGCCAGGAAAATCTGTCCGGTTATTCCTACCGGATTAATCGACTTTTGGGCGGAGACGTAGCCCCCAAGATTGACCGGCGTGGCCAGGTCGAAGCTCGGGATGACCGCGCTGTTCTTCGCATTGCTCGAGCGCGCGCACGAGACCTGACCCGAGTTGGCATTGACCCCGCCGATAAAAAGATTGCCATTTGTGTCCACGTCCAGTGTGCCCCATTGGGGAAAGTTCGGAATGTTGATCGGATTCATCCAGGTGAACCCGCCATCGGTCGAGCGGGTGAATTGCCGGGTACCGTACTTATTCTCAGCCTCGCTCCAGCTCTGGTACTGGAAGCCGTGCCCGGTGCTGTTCGTGTTATCGATCGTGAACCATTGCTTGTCCCCGCCCGTCGCCGACGCCAGCCGCGTCCAGGATTGCCCGCCGTTCAGCGATCGCCACATATCGTCGAAAAAATTCGAGAGCAGGCTGAGATAAAAAAAGCGGCCGGTATCATCGGAAGCGAGGACCGGGTCGCTGCGGAAGACGTTATTTTCGAGCCTGCCGGGGAAGGTCCACGTCATGCCGCCATCGCTAGTGTATCCCCATCCGGCCTGACGAAAGTTGGAGAAAACGCTGTCGAACTGCCTCCAGCCGATTGTCATTTTGTTGGGGTTCGTCGGATCGACGGCGATCGACGGCTCGTTCGCGGCGTCGCCGGTTATGTTTTGGCCGCTCGCATCGACATTCGCCTGATAACTGGTGAAAACGCCGTGGCGCGAGATCATTCCAGGCGAAACATCGTTCCTAAAAATAAACACGGGTGCGTCTTCGTATCGTTCGAGTTCCACACTCGGGAGGGGGATTCCTTTTTCGGTCTGAGCTGAAGCCGCTAAAGTTGCAAGGAGCAGGATCAAGCTCGACAAGCGCATTAACCCAACTTCCACCGAAAACGAAATTTCGCCAACCGCGCGGGTTAACGGACTTCGACTTCGACCGGCAAGATGTGATTAATCATGTAGGTGCCGCGGTCGCCGCTGCGTTCGGAAGGTTGAACCTGGCCGCGTGAATCGGTGGCGCGAGCGAGGAGCGTTTGCCGGCCGGCTTGCACTGGCGTTTGCCATTGATACTCCCATAAACGCCACGCGTTTTTCACCGGCTGGCCCAGGAGTTTCGCTTCGCGCCAGCTTACTCCCGAATCGACACTGATCTCGACCTTTGTGATTTCCCCTTCACCGCTCCAGGCGGCGCCGTGAATGCGGTAAGTCGAGCTCGCGGAGATCATCTCGCCGTTCTCCGGCCGCGCGATCTCCGCTTTGGTTTGCTGCTCCGCCAGAGGAGCGAGTGTCGGCAGCGGGCCGCTGCGATCCCAATAGGAATAATCGAGTGATTGGTAGAAACCGTTGAATGGTTTGCTGGTGATGATGATTCGACGGAGCCATTTCACCGAAGCCATCGCGTACCAGCCGGGCACGATCGCGCGCAACGGAAAGCCATGAGCGGCCGAGAGTTTTTCTCCGTTCATTTCATAAGCGAGGAGGACATCTGTGCGCGCCTTGCCCAGCGGAAGACTGCGGCAAAACGAAATCTTGCCGGCGGGCTTGGGTGCTTTATCGACCTCTCCTTCGTCAGCGCCTTCCAGGATCACCTCGATCGCGCCGGCCTTTGTCCTGGCGCGATCGAGCAGCGCAGAAAGCGGAAGGCCGCTCCATGACGCATTACCGACGGCGCCGAGTTCCCACTGTACGCCCTTCACTTTCGGTTCCAGGAATATCCGATTATTCCCGGCGCATTCGAGCGTGGCGGCGATCGTGCGGGACTCCATCGCGCGCAGCTCGTCATAAGTCAGCTCGAACGGCGCATCGACTTCGCCTTCAACCTTCAAGCGCCAATCGTCCGCTGCGATTTCCGGAATGGGAAAGTGGCAGCGAACGTAGAACGACTTGTTAGGCGTGATGAAGTCATCCAGGCTCGAGAAAGGCATCTCGAGATTGAGGGGTTCCTGCTCGCGCACGATCAGGGTGTCCGAAGAATCCGATTTAGTGTCCACAGATTTCACAGATTAGCGCAGATTTTTGGAAGAGGCGGAGACAGGATCGATTGGAATCTGTGTCAATCTGCGAAATCTGCGGATGATTATTTTTCGATAGGGAACTTGGCGGCTTTCCAGGCGTGGAAACTGCCGGGCAGATTGCGAACATCGGAGAAGCCTTCCTGTTGCAGCAGGCTCGCGGCGAGACTGGCGCGATACCCGGTCGCGCAATAAACAAGGACTGGCCGCTCCCGGTCCAGTTCGCCGGAACGTTTCTCGAGTTGCGGCAGAAAGATATGCGTGGCGCCCGGGATGTGGCCATTCTTCCATTCCGCCGGCCCGCGGACGTCGACCAGCTGCAAACCATCCCGCGACGCGTGTAGTTCGTGAACAGTCATCTGCGGCACCTCACGCAGCGGATAAGCAGCGTTCTGCCACGCCCTCATCCCAGCGACAAGATAGCCGGCGAATTTCGCGTAACCGGTCCGCACAAATAGCTGCGACACTTTTTCGGCGTCACTGTCGCTTTCGAGCACCAGGAGGATTGGTTTCTCTGGATCGAGCAGCCAGCCTGCCCAGATCGAGAGGATGGGGGAGGCGGCAATGTTGAGCGCGCCTTCAATGTGGCCGCCGCCAAACGCCAGCATCGAACGCGTATCCACGAGCTGCGATTTTTTCTCATCGACGAGCTGTTTGAAAGCGGCCGGCGCAATGGCTGGAATGATGGGCAGCCGGCCGAGCACTTCCGGTCCCGAGGCATTCACCTTTTTCATTCGCTTGTAATAGGTCGGCTCGGGAGGCGGCGTGGAAAGCGCGTAATCGACAAAGGCCTGGCGCTCGTTCCGCTGGTAATACGGATTGAAGCGCTTCTCGTAACCGATCGTGCTCTCGAGCCGATCGCCGATGTCGGCGCCGCACGGCGAGCCGCTTCCGTGCGATGGATAAATAATCACGCCGTCGTGCAGTTTCCCGTAGAAGTCCCAAAGCGTGTCGTAAAGTTGAGACGCGAGCTTGTCCGCATCGCGGCCAAGAAGATCGGGGCGCCCCGCCGAACTGACGAAGAGCGAGTCGCCGGTAAAAACACCCCACGGCGCTTCCGAATGGTCTTCCTCGGCCGCAACATAACTCACGTGTTCGGGGGTGTGCCCCGGCGTATGCCGCGCGGTCAAGACCAGCGAGCCAAATTTGAATTCGTCCCCGTCTTTGACCGATTCGCGATCGAAGCCGTATTCAGCGCCGGCTTCACCGCTCGTGTAAATCCTGGCCGTGCCGGTCCGGTCCGCGAGTTCGCGTGATCCGCTGACGAGATCGGCGTGAATGTGGGTTTCGAAAATGTGGGTAATGGAGAGGCCGTTCTTTCGTGCCAGTTCCAGATAAATTTCGACGTCGGGCCGCGGATCGATCACGGCCGCGATGCCTTCTTCATCATCCCCGATGAGGTAGGAGATGGCGGCAATGCCGTCCGTGAGAATGCGTTCGAAAATGAGAGACATAAAAATTGGGTCGCGGCCGGCGCGAATGCCGAACATTTATACAACGGGAAGCAACTATCTGTCTTTCCAAAAAAATGACAGGGACGGCACGCTGCGCGTCCGTTGAACTTTATTTCGGCTTCACTCGCTTTTGCGCTGGATTCGGCGACGCAGACGCACTGCTCTTCACTTCTGTGTTCAACGATGCGGGCAATGGATGCGCTGTGCGGTAATGCCTGGCTGCAACTCCGAGGACAAAAGCGATCAGCACGAAATAAAGCGCCCTCTTTTCCTCCGGCGTCAGAACAAAGATTTCGCGCCGAAGTCGTTTTGCCGCCTGCGGTTTCACCCCGCCCGGGGCCTTACGTGCAGCCATCGATATTTTCCCCGAATATTTTCGTCGTAGAAGCGCGCCTTCGAGGGTGCACTCATGAGCGCTTCGTAAACCGGCGGGGAGACCTCCAGGTAGCGATAGATCGCGCCGTTTCGGAATTCGATCTCGAGAGCGCGCAACCGTTTGCTGTAACCGACGGCCGCGAGCGCTCTTGATTCCACCGGGACGCGCGGGATGTGGGAAATGATGCCGGTGTCATTGGGCGCCGTTAAAGGCGCGCCAATTCCGCTCGCGGCAGCGAACCAAAAGATCGCGGCCAGCGTTCTGGGGAAACACCGCATGCATAGTTTTGTAACAACGCTGCCGGCGCAGGTCGAGCGAAGAAAGAGCTATTTCCCGAGCGGCGTCGTTACATCCGTTCCGGCTGGCGGAGTGAATTCGAACATCGATGCCGGAATGGGGACGCGCGTTTCGTTCGAGTAGGTGGTGACGATACGATCGCCGTTGGGTTGCACCATCTCCGTGCGAACGACCTGCAGTTCGTTGTTCATCTTGATGCTGAAGGTCTGCAGAAATCTTTTCATCGATGGATTGCGCGGCAGAAGCTGGAGCATATGGCCATCGGCCTCCTTTGTGGCTGTGATGTGGTAAGTCGCCTCAACATTCTCCAGGTTAAGACTGGCCGTGATCGCCGAGATGCCGGCATCGAGCGGCGATCGTTTCCCTAACGAGTAGTGTTCCGCGGATTGGAATTTCGGATAATAAATCCAAAGCTGCTGGCCATCGCTCACCGTAATGCTTGGTGAATTGCCCTTTGCTTCGCGCCGGAATTTATTCGGCGCCTGAAACCAAATCTTGCCGAAGCTCGTGATCGGCTTGTTCAGCATCTTCACGGTTTTCTCTTCCTGAAAATCCGCCTGGACCTGCGGAGCCGCCGCGCGTTTTTCGCGGATGCGCCCCAAAAGCGATTTTAGATCGGCAGGCGAAAGCGGCTCAGCCTGGAGGAGGGGAGCGCAAAGGGAGAGGAAGAACCCGAAGGCCAAACTGGTTCGAAGAGAGCGAAAGTTATTGAGCATTTTCAGGTTCTTTGACGCGCGGCCGCAAAGATTCTTCGCGCCACGACTTCGGTTCAGCCGCGGCCGCCGCTGGTAACGTGAAAAAGATCGTCGCGACCAGGCTCCAAAACAAGCCAATGGCGCACGCATAGCCCAAACCGGCCAGAGTGGGATTGTTCGCCGCGCCGAGCGAACCGAAACCGCAGATCGCAGTCAGGCCCGCGAGAATCACCGGCTTTACGACGCCGGCCACATCGTGATCAAGTTTTCTCGCTTTTTGCCAGACGAGCAGGACGTAAATCCCGTAATCGACTCCAATCGCGAGGACCAGCCGAAACGCCAGAACGTTGAGAAGATTAAGTGGAATCGCGAGCAGCTTCATCGATGCGATCATCGCGCAAACCGCCAGACCGAGCGTCGCAACTTGAATCAGCCAAAGGCGCCAGTCGCGGTAAAGAAGCGCGAGCAGCGTCACATCGAAGAGCGCCATCAATGCGCTGATCAGGATCAACTGCCGATGCGACCACGGGACCAGATCGGTCAAAGTGAAACTCCAGCCGGACAGCACCATCGGGACTCCGGCCACGGGCAACTCGCGATGGAGCATTTCTTTTTGTTCCTGGGTCGCGACGGGCGTGTTCGTAGTGACGAAGCCGGTGGTGAGCAGTGGATCGTGGGCGAAATATCGGTCGATCAGGAACCACCAACCGGACGATTGCGGCAGCGCTGCGCGCCAATCAGGAAGTTGGGCGGCAGCGGACGCTGCGGCTTCCAATTGATTCAGGACGGCGAAACCGGATTCAAATGTTTCGCGGCTGAATCCTTCCGTAGCGATCGCCGCCTCGAGGGCGTCTCGGCTGCCTTGAAAATCAATGGCCTGCAATTTTTGCCGGTTGCGTTGCAATCGCTCCGGAGACAACGCGAGCGCCGCGGGTGTGGAAAAGCTTTTGATCTTGCCGGCCGTCTGCAGCTCTCGCCAGCGCGGCTCGATTTCTTTCCAGTAGTCGTGCAACTGCTGCGCGTTCTCGGCCTTCACCATTCCGATGACCGGTTCCCAGCGCGTCGGCATTTTTTCCATGATCGTCTGCAACGCATAGCCGGCATCGCTGCGTTTTGGCTCCATGGAATGCGTGCTGACATCGAAGATGATGGCGGGCCTCGGCGAAAGCGCGATCACTGCCAGAACGAGAAGGATTGGCGAGGAAATCCAGAGCATCTTCGCGGGATTTGCGACGGTCCAGCGGACGTAATTTTTTACCAGCGTGAACATCCAATCGCCGCGCGCTGCCGGACTTTTGCGCGGCAAGAAAAGGAAGAAAACCGTCAACATGAAGATGCCGGCGAAAGCGATGCCGAGCGCAATCAGGACGCCGAGCTGCGTGAAGCCCTGCGAACCCGCGAGCATCAGCGCCATGAAACCGACCGCGGTGGTCAGCGCTCCGAAAAAAATGGCCTTGCCCAGTCCCTTCACCGACTCACTGACCGCGCCGGCATGATCGGTCCCCTCATCGCGCGCCTGCTGATAACGGCCAAAAACCAGGATTGCGAAATCGACGCCGAGGCCGATGAGGATCGCGCAGAATCCAACCGTCACCATATTGAGCTGCCCGAAAATAAGCAGACCGGCCGCGAGCGCGACGAGGCAGCAGAGCAACAGCGAAAGACCCATCCCGACCAACGGCAGCCAGCGCCGAAATCCCGCGTAGAAAACTCCGCTCACGAGCAGGATCGATCCGAGTAGGGTGATGACGATGTCATGCCGCATGCTGAGCGAAATCTCCGCGACGTAGGCCGAACGGCCGGTGACCAGAATCTGAAGCGGGCCGCCATCCCAGCCTTTGTGCGCGGTTTGCTGGAACGCTTTCACTTCCTGCATCAGTTTCTGGCAATCGAACGCGCCGATTCCCGCCTGGTTCGTCACCGTCAGGAAAACGCGCATCGTTCGATCGGGCGAAGTAAGCGGCTGATCTTCTTCGATGGCGGCGTTGCTCGCGAATGGCTTCAAGGCCGGAGCGATCACGCCTAGTGGATCGAGTCCTAATTCGATCTGGGGCCGCGGCGAACCTGCTTCGATCTCCTCGTGCAAACGGCGGAGCCGCTCCGCGATCTTTGCCGGCTGTATCAGCGAAAGCGTCTCATCGAAAACAGCCGGCTCGAGATTCAAGACGAGCGGAACAGCGATCGACTGGAGGTCGCGCACGCCTTCCGGAGTTTCGATCGGGACGCCGGAGAGAACGCGTTTGCACCACGGTTGTGCGCGTAATTGCTTCGCGAACTGCGGCGCAAATTCCTCGAGCTTGTCCACGTCTTCCGGCTGGGATACAAGCGCGAAGGTCAGTTCGCGCACCTGCGCGAAATCGCGATTGTAAACTTTCAGGCCTTCGACGGATTCGAACCCGCTCGGGAGCAGATTGAGGACTTCGGTGTCCAGTTTCATCCGGGTGACGAGAACATAGATCGACGCCGCGGAAATCAGCGCTACTGCCGACCAGACCGCGGCGCGCCGCCGGGTGACGAGATTCGCGATGGTGGAATGAAGGGCCATGGATAAGTCGGGACCGCAGCCGCGACGCTCGCGTTTCAACCCGCGTGGGTCAAAAGCGGAAAACAAAAGTTTCGTCGCCGGCGGAGTGACGAACCATGGGCTGATTGCCCGAGGCCATGAGCTTTTCTCGCAGTTGCAGCCAGCCGCGCAACCGAGCCGGCGCG
>JBEEHU010000127.1:0-11217 GCA_041167565.1 Verrucomicrobiota bacterium
CGGATTCGATTTTTGGAAGACCATCCCGACCCGCCGCCGGAGATCGACCACGTCCACGCCAGGCGCATTGATGTCGATGCCTTCGATCCGGATGGAGCCGCGCGTGATCCGCGCGCTGTCGATGAGATCGTTCATGCGATTAAGGCAACGCAGGAGCGTGGTCTTGCCGCAGCCAGAAGGTCCGATGAAGGCGGTCACGGCGCGCGGGGGAATGCTGAGATTGATATCGTGCAAGACCTGATGGTTGCCGTATGCGAAATCGACATCCTCGATCTCGATCATCCCGCGTTCGGCCTCCGGTTTCGGAGGTGGCACTGCTGGATCTGCGACAGGCGGTGAAGTGATTTCTGGCATTTCGGCAACGCTTACCATGAAAGACGGCTCCTGCTTCGTTCGCGCAGAATAATGGACGTTAGCGCGATCAACATCACGAGGAAAAGGAAGACGAACGCGCCGCCGTATTGGACGCGCTCGGTGTATTCGTTCTGCGGGATTTTCGAACTGACAACATAAATGTGATAGGGCAATGCCATCACGCCCTGGAAAAAGAAGTCGGTCATGCGGGCGACTTGCCACGGCATTTCATCTTTCATCGCATAGGCCGCGGTGAACATGATCGGGGCCGTCTCTCCCGCGACGCGGGCGATGCCGAGAATAGACGAAGTCAGAATTCCCGGCAGCGCATACGGCAGAACATTTTTGCGGATCGTTTGCCACTTGCTCGCGCCGAGGGCGAGCGAGCCTTCGCGCAAACCTTGCGGCACGGCGCGCAATGATTCTTCACTCGCCGTGATGATGGCCGGCAGAACCATCAGCCCCAGAGTGAACCAGCCCGCGATCAGCGAAACGTTCCAACCGAAGAAAATCACGAAGAGCCCGAAGCCAAATAGGCCGAACACAATTGAGGGAACGCCGGCGAGATTGAGAATGGCGATCCGGACGAGACGAATCCAGCGCCCATTGCGGCTGTATTCGCTCAAGTAGATCGCGCTGCTGATCCCGACGCCGAGCGCGAGCGCCATCGATCCGATGACGAGCAGCGCCGTCCCCACGATGCAAGGCCAGATTCCGCCAGCCGAATACGCGATACTGGATGCTTCCACCTCGGTGCCGGCGTGCTCGGCTTTCCACTGGCGAAATTGCCGATCGCTCAACGTCATTTTTTTCCCCTGATAGTCGAAGACGTAGAGCGTCTGCGGCGGCTCGGTAAGAAACGGGACGTTAATGAAAGGCGGCGTGGTCGTGAAAACGGTGCGGACCCCTTTGATGCCGATGTCGAGAAAGATGTAAGTGGCGGCCGCCAGGATGAGGTAGGTGGCGAGGCGGAAAATCCAGAAAATCATACGCTCGAGAAAGCGTTGGCGGCGGAATGACGAATGACGAATAACGAATGACGAAGAGGACCCCGTTTCGTGCTTCGTCATTGTTTCGACATTCGACGTTCGTGCTTCGTCATTCATCCAATGCTCATCCGAAAACGCGCCACGAATTTCTGCGCGAGATAATTGATCCCCAGCGTGATCATGAAAAGCACCAGGCCCACCATGAAGAGCGCGCGGTAATGCGTGCTCCCGCGCACCACTTCGCCCATCTCCTGCGCGATGATTCCAGTCATGGTGTGCACGGGTTGGAAGATGGCACCGAGGCCCTGGGTGAAATCCGGAATCGCGATGCGGTTTCCCGCGCAGAGCAGGACGACCATTGTTTCGCCGATCACCCGGCCGAGTCCGAGAAGGATCGCCGAGACAATGCCCGAAAGCGATGCCGGCACGAGAACACGCGCGATTGTTTGAAGACGGTTCGCGCCCAAAGCGTAGGACGCTTCCTTAAATCCACGCGGGACATTGCGCAGTGCATCTTCCGAGAGGGTGAAAATCGTCGGGACCGCCATGAGCGCGAGAAGACATCCAGCGGTAAAAATATTCAGCCGTTCGCTGATCGGAAAGAACGAGACCCATTTGAAATAATCCGACTGCGACGCGGCGCGAATCGCCTGGCCGACCACGGCGATGCCGAAAAATCCCAGCACGACCGATGGAATCGCAGAGATGAATTCGATGTAAGGCTTGATCAATCTTTTCTCATGACGCGACGCGATTTCGCTCACGTAGATCGCCGAGGCGACGCCGAGCGGCACGGCGATGACCAGGGCCACGATCGAAACCATGATCGAACCAACGAGCAAGGGGACGATGCCGTACCAGTCCTGCCAGAAACTCGCAGTTACCCATTCGCGGCCAAAAAGGAACGAACTGATCGAGCGGTACCACGGGATAGGCGACTCGGGCGACCAGGTCCGCAATTTCTCCGAAGCTACCGGCAATCGGGCGAGATATTCGCGCGCACTGGTTTTCCATTGCTCGAAAGGTTTTTGCCCTGCGGGATCGGGCAGGGGCGGAGCCGCGGCCAGAAGAGTGTAGAGCTTCGCCGTCAGCTCCGCGCTCACCGACTCGAAAGTGGCCGAGCCTTGATGCAAAGCGGCGAGGGCAGCGGCGCGATCGACCTCCGGGACGGCGATTTTTTGCGCCGCATCGCGAGCACCGCTACGCTCCAATTGCGAACGTTGGGCCAGGAGTTCGGCGCGCGCGAAGAGCTGTTCCTTTAACGCGCTCGCCTGGTCCGTCAGATCGGAAACGAGGCCGTGCAGGTTTTCCGCCGTATCGCTGAAAGCGGACGCAAATTGATCGAAGGGCGCGAGATTGGCGTTGATCGATTCGAGGGGAACGTTCCGTTTCTCCATCGCGCGAACTTCGCGCAGCCGGATCTCGCTTAGTTTTCGCGAAAGTGCTTCGTGCTCCGCCGAAACGCCGCGAATGATGTCCACATATTCGAGACCGGCCTGCCGATAAAGCCGGAGATTCGCCAGGTTCTGCCCAAAGAATCCGAAGCCTTCGCGGAAGAGAAAAATCGTGATGAGCGCAAGCACGATCACAGCGACGAGCGCGTTGCCGCTGAAGAACGCCTTGATGACTTGCTCGATCACAGCCTGGGTGCGGCGCGATTTCGTTCGGGGCGGGATAAGGATGCGGGAATCAGCGACGCTCTCCATGCGGAAGAACCTTCGCGGAAGCGCCAGCCTTCCGGCAATTTCTTTAGTGTTACGTTTGTGTGACGCGATTCTTTTTCTGGGGAGCGCAGGCTGCCAGCCTGCACGTCTCGGCAGCTTGCCGAGACGCATCGCATTACGCAAAGCGTCAATCGGTATCGGCTTCGCCGAAGTGTAGCCGGCAAGCTGCCGGCTACTGCAGGCTGGCAGCCTGCGCTCCCCAGAAGAAGAGGTCAGCTCGCGCGACTTACCGGCAACAACACGCTGATCGTCGTTCCTTTCCCCAGCTCACTGTGGGCTTCGACAGTGCCGCCGTGTAATTGCACGATGTGTTTGACGATCGATAAGCCCAGGCCCGTCCCACCGAGCTCGCGGCTGCGCCCCTTATCTGCGCGGTAAAACCGCTCGAAAATGCGCGGCAGATCGGCTTCCCGGATTCCGATGCCTTGATCGGTCACACTGATGCGGACGCGATCGCCGCTCATCTCCGCTCGCAAGGAAACCGTCCCTCCGGGTTCGGAATATTTCACCGCGTTATCGAGGAGATTGTAAATGACTTCCTGGATCCGGCTCTCGTCCGCCTTCAGCACGGGTAGGTCCGCCGGAAAGTTAAGATGTGATTTCAGCTTGCTGGCCGCGAATCGTTTTTCCCAATCGCGCATGATCGAATGCAACAACTCTCCCACCTCGACCTCCGACAAATCGAGTTCGACTCCGGGCGATTCGAGCCGGGCGAGGCTGAGCACGTCCTCGACGAGCGCGTTCAGGCGATCGGAATGGCGTTCCATGACCTCGAGGATGCGAAGCAGTTCACCGGGCGGCTGCTGCGGATCATCGAGCAGGGTCTCGAGATATCCGCGGAAAATCGACAACGGGGTGCGCAGTTCATGCGAAACGTTCGCCACAAAATCGCGCCGCATTTCTTCCACCTGCCGGACATGCGTGACGTCGTGAAACAACACGACGGCGCCCTCCATTTGCGCGGAATTTTCTCCAAGGGGCACCGCGCTTACTTCCATTTCGCGCCCTTCGCTCGCGCCGCGCGAAATTTGAATGGATTCCCATTGCGGCTGCCCGCTGCGAATCGCTTCCATGACCAGACGGTCCACGGCTGCGTGGCGGATTACCTCGAGAAGCGTTCCACCCGAAACATCTTCGCCAATCCCGAAGGCCCGCCCGAATTCTCGATTCATCAAGCGGACTCGCCGCAGATCGTCAACAACCACGAGGCCATCGAGCATCGCGCCGAAGACCGCCTGGACGCTCAGTTCTCCCTCGCGCAGCTTTTGCTCCAATTCCCGCCGGCGACCGGTCAGATTCTCGAGCGCCAGCCCAATGCGGCGGGCATGCGGATTGCCGCTGATCAGAAATTTCCGGGGAGCGCGATGCTCGGCGATCGCGCCCGTCAGTTCCTCCACATCTTTCCAGGGCGCCACCCATTTGCGCCAGAGAACGATGGTGGTTGCGAACACGACCGCGAGGAGCGCGGAAAAGGCGAGCCAGCCCATCAGTCTTTAGCTTTCCCGGATGCGGTAACCAAAACCACGCACCGTCTCGATGACGGCGGAAGCTTTCCCCAGTTTTTTGCGCAACCGCCGGACGTGCGTATCCACCGTACGAGTATCGATCACGCTTTCATATCCCCAGACTTCATTCAGGAGGCGATCGCGCGCCTGCACCCGGCCCTGCCGCTTCATGAGCATGCTCAGCAATTTGAATTCGACGCTCGTCAGCCGCACCGCTTTGCCGCTGACCGACACATGGTGCCGGGAGGGATCGAGAGTAATCTGGCCAATGGACAACTTTTTCTCATCGGCGCTTTCGCCTCGGCCGCGTCGCAGGATCGCGTTCACCCGCAGCACGAGCTCGCGCGGGCTGAAAGGTTTCGTGACGTAATCGTCCGCCCCGAACTCCAGACCCACGATGCGATCGATCTCCTCGGCTTTCGCTGTCAGCATCAGGATTGGAATCTGGCGCGTGTTGATATCCGTCTTCAAGACCTTGCAGATTTCGAGCCCCGGCATCTTCGGCAAGAGAAGGTCGAGAATGATGAGCGCGGGCGATTCGTCGCGCGCCTTGCGAAGTCCGGCGGCGCCATCCGTCGCCGTGCTTAAGCTAAAGCCGGCCTTGCGCAAATGGAGCGTAAGCAGATCGATCACGTCTTGCTCGTCCTCGATGATCAGGATTCGTGTGCTCGACATGGCGCAAAATCGCGGGACGACGAGCTTCGCAAATGGGGTAGCCGCTTGTCAAAGAACGTCGGCACGAAGCAGCTGAATCGCGCCACGCTTGTTCCCGATCTACGCGCCTGGTAGGCTGAAGATCATGCCCGGTCTTCGTTCCCTCCTTTTTTTTCTCGCGGTGGGTTTTACGGGGCTGGCCGCGGACCCTGCTCCGTCCACGCCCAAGAGCGCGGCCTTTCCACAAGAAGGCAGTGATCTCAAGGCGGATAGTTCTGCGCATTTCGCGACGTTGGCGAACGGGCTCCGCTATGTCGTTCTTCCTAATCACGAGCCGACGGGCCGCGCCTCGTTGCGGCTTCTGGTTCTCGCGGGCTCACTCGACGAAAAGGAAGATCAACGCGGGCTTGCCCATTTTCTCGAGCACATGGCGTTCAACGGAAGCACGCATTATCCGCCAGGAACGCTCGTGGAATTCTTCCAGCGGATGGGCATGAAACTTGGCGCCGATGCCAATGCAAACACCAATTTCGATCACACCGTTTACCTCCTCGAACTCCCGCATTCGGATGACGCCACCCTTGCGGAAGGATTGCGGGTTTTCAGGGATGACGCGGACGGCCTGCTCCTGACGGAAGACGAAATAAACAGGGAGCGCGGTGTCATTCTCTCTGAGAAACGTGCCCGCGATTCCATCGGCTACCGGACTTTTGTGGCGCGATTCGACGCCATGCTGGGAACGACGCTTCTTCCGCGCCGCCTGCCGATTGGGTTAACCGACGTGATCACCAACGCCCAGCGCGAACGCTTCGCCGATTTCTGGAACACGTGGTACCGGCCCGAAAAAATGGTCCTCGTTGTCGTGGGCGATTTCCCCGACGCCGGCGCCGTCGAAAAAATGATCACGGCTGAGTTCGCGGATTTGAAGGCACGCGCTCCCGCACGGCCGGAGCCCTCGTTAGGCGAACTGGCCAGATTTGACGATGTCCGGGCATTTTTCCATCCCGAACCGGAGGCGCCCGATACGCAGATATCTCTCACAAACATTACTTCCTACGCGCGCGAGCCCGACACGGCGGCACGGAGAATCAAACACCTTCCGCGAATGCTCGCGCTCGCGATGCTTAATCGTCGTTTCTCCATCCTGGTGAAGAAGGAGCGCTCTCCCATTATCACCGCGCATGCGATCGTGTCGGAGCAATTCAATTTCTTGCGCACGGCCAGTGTCGACATCTCCTGCAGAGCGGATTCGTGGCCGGCCGCGCTTGCTCTCGGCGAACAGGAATTGCGCCGTGCCATCGAGCACGGTTTCACGCCAGGGGAGTTAACCGAAGGGACTGCCAGCCTTGCGAATCACCTCGATCAGGCGGCGAAGGGTGCGCGCACCAGGCACTCGAACCGCGTCGCCGATGAAATCGAGCATCGTCTTATGATGGGCGAAGTGTTCACGACCCCGGCAGACGATCTCGCGCTCCTCAAGCCGGCACTGGACAAGATCACGCCCAGCGATTGTCTCGCCGCGCTCAAGGATGCCTTCCCTCCCTTGGGCCGGTTCGTCATGGTGACTGGCGACGCGAAAATTTTTGGCGACGCTCCCACCGCCATAGCCGCCAAGTATAACGAAGCGCACGCCGTTGCGATTACTGCACCGGATGCAGATCGGAAAAGCGCCTGGGGTTACACCGACTTCGGCGCTCCAGGCGAAATCGCGAAACGAGAACACGTCGCCGATCTCGACGTTGAACTCGTAACGTTTAAGAACGGCGTTCGGCTCAACCTGAAGAAAACCGATTTCGAAGCGGGCCGTATCGTTTCTAGTGCGCGCGTCGGCAATGGGGCAATGACCGAGCCGGTCAGCCAACGCGGGCTCGCCCCGCTGGCCTTGGGCACGTTCGTCCGCGGCGGGCTGGGCAAACATAGTGCCGACGATCTTCGTGATCTGTTCGCAGGGAAAAATGTCGGTTGGCGTTTCGGCCCCCAGCCGGACGCGTTTCTATTCGGCGGTGGCACCACGCCTGACGATCTGCTGCTTGAGTTGCAGCTCCTGGCGGCTCAGCTCACCGACGCCGGTTACCGTCCTGAAGCCTTGCGCGCGGCGCGGCAGGAGTTGAATCAACGATATCTCAGCTTCAAGCATTCCGTTGCCGGTCCCCTCACGACCGAGATCGCCAATCTTTTAGCCGATGGCGATCCTCGATTTGGTTGGCCCGCTGAGGAAGTCATGATGAGTCGCAACTTCGACGAGGTGAAGGCCTGGCTGACCCCGCAACTGGCGCACGGGCCCCTCGAAGTGGCACTCGTCGGCGATCTCGACATCGAAGCTTCGATCGCCGCCGCCGCCAAGACCATTGGGGCGCTGCCGTCGCGCGAAGCGAAGCCGGCGCTGACCGAATTGAAGAAGGTAAAGTTTCCCGCTCAACCTTTCACGAAGAACTACGTCATCGAATCCGAGATCCCGAAAGGGGCCGTTCTACTCTATTGGCCGACCGAGGATGCCCTCGACGAACATAGAACCCGGCGGCTCAATGTGCTCCAGCACATCTTGAACGACCGGCTCCGTGTAAAATTGCGCGAGGAACTTGGCGTCACCTACAGCCCGCGTGTTGAAAATTTCGCCAGCGATACGTTCCCCGGTTACGGCTACATCGTCGCGAACATCGACGTGGATCCTCAATCGGCCACAAAAGTATCTGAGCTCGCGGTTGATCTCGCAGATGAGCTCGCCCAAAAAGGAGTGACCGAGGATCAACTTAACCGCGCCCGTCAGCCGATGCTCACCGCCATCAAGGACTCGCTCCGAAGCAACGGTTACTGGCTTTTCGTCCTGGCTCTCGCCCAGGAGAAACCCGAGGCCCTCGATTGGCCGCGGTCGCGGCTCCCGGATAATCAGGCGATTACTACCGCCGAGGTGAGCGCACTCGCGAAAAAATATCTGGGCCGCGACCGCGTTTCTCGGGCCACCATCCTGCCGGTCGCCAAGCCTACTCCGACGCCCTGAGCGGATCGTGCCAATAGAGCTACTCGACCGTAACGCTTTTCGCGAGATTGCGCGGCTTATCGACGTCGCGGCCGAGCTCGACGGCGAGATGGTAGGCCAGAAGTTGGAGCGGGATCACGGTCAGGATTGGGCTGACGTAATCGGGCACGGACGGGACCGTGATGATGTCGTCGGCGATCTTCGCGAGATTCTTTGCGCCTTTGCCGGAGGTGATGGCAATGACCGGGCCTTTGCGGGCGCGCACTTGTTCGATGTTGTTCAGGTTCTTTGAAAAGACGGCGTCATCCGGCGCGATAAAGACTGAGGGAAGATCGGGGCGGACGAGAGCGATGATTCCGTGCTTGAGCTCGGCGCTCGGATGGCCTTCGGCGAAGAGATACGTGATCTCTTTCATCTTGAGCGCGGCCTCGACCGCGACCGGGAAGTTGAACTGGCGCCCGAAAAAGAGCATGCCGCTCACCGAGGCGTATTTTTTTGCGATTGCTTTCACCTGATCGCTGAGCTTCAGGACTTCTTCGATTTGTTCCGGCAACGCATCGAGCGCTTCGATGATGCGGGTTCCTTCCGAAGTCGAAAGATGTCGCATGCGGCCGAGGAGCAATCCGATTGCGGTCAGGATGGTGACTTGCGAGGTGAACGATTTCGTCGCGGCGACGCCGATCTCCGGGCCGGCGTGCATGTAAACGCCGCCATCGCTTTCGCGCGCGATCGTGCTCGCGACGTTGTTGCAAATCCCGAGCGTGCGGTAGCCTTTGCGCCGGCTCTCGCGCATCGCGCCTAACGTATCGGCCGTCTCGCCACTTTGGCTGATGGCGAAGACGAGTGTATCGCGCGTCATCGGCGTGTTGCGGTGGCGGAATTCGCTCGCGTATTCCACTTCGGTCGGGATCTGGGCGAGCTGTTCGATGATGTATTCGCCAATCATCGCGGCGTGCAACGCGGTCCCGCAGCCCGTGAGGACAACGCGGCCTACGTCGCGCAATTGCGCGGGCGTCATATTCAAACCACCGAGCTTGGCGGTGCATTCTTCGACACTGAGGCGGCCGCGCATCGCGTCGCGCACCGAACCCGGTTGCTCGAAGATTTCCTTGAGCATGTAGTGCGGGTAATCGCCCTTCTTGATGTCCGCGTCGGTGAACTCGACTTTGCTGAGCTGGTAATTGCCGGCCCCGCCCGCGACCGAGCTGATCTCGAATTTGTCGCGCTCGACGGCGACGACGTCGTAGTCATTCAGATAAACCGCGTCGCGGGTGTGGGCGACAATCGCGCTGACATCGCTCGCGAGAAAATTTTCCTCCTTGCCCACCCCAAGGACGAGCGGGCTGCCGCGGCGCGCGCCCACGATGAAATCGGGAATGTCACGATGGACCAGCGCGATCCCGTAGGTACCGATGACCTGACGCAATGCCGCGCGCACGGCCTCCACCAGGCGGCCCTTCTTGTTTGGCAACGTGGCGGCAGCATCGCCGTTGGATGCAACGGTCGCGCCGGCGGGAGCGGACGCGTCGTAGAGTTTGCCAATGAGGTGAGCGAGGACTTCGGTGTCGGTTTCGGAAGAAAAATTGAGATCGCCATCGCGCATGAGCTCATCCTTCAGCGCCTGGTAATTTTCGATGACGCCGTTGTGGACGAGCGCCAGTTTCCCGCTCGCGTCGAAATGCGGGTGGGCGTTTTGGTCGGTCGGTTTCCCATGCGTGGCCCAGCGGGTGTGGCTGATCCCGTAGGTCCCAGTGGGCGGTTTCTCGGCCATGAGCTTGCCGAGAGCCGCGATTCGGCCGGCGCATTTGCGCGTCTCGACGCGATCGCCATCCACGATGGCGACGCCCGCGGAATCGTAGCCGCGGTATTCCAAACGGCGCAAACCATCGAGCAAGATGGGAGCCGCCTCCGAACGCCCGACGTAACCGACAATGCCGCACATGATCGGAAAGCGTGACATTAAGGGGCGGCTGACGCAACCCGACGGGCCTGTAGCGGCGGGCTATGACCGCCGACATCATCGTTTCGCGCGAATCCGGCGGTCATAGACCGCCGCTACAGGTATGAGGATCATCAAAAAGGTTGATGGCCGCGGGGACATTCTGCGTTAATTGAATTCGTGGCAACAAAAGGCCAATCCCTTCGCGGCTCACTTGCAATGGGGGCAAACTCCACTCCCGCACTTCCGCCGGGCACGACTCAGCGCACGTTGGCGGTCATCATGGGTGGCGGGGCCGGCACGCGCTTGTTTCCATTAACAAAAGACCGATCGAAGCCAGCGGTGCCGATCGGCGGCAAATATCGGATCGTCGATATCCCGATCAGTAACTGCCTCAACTCCGAATTGCGCTCGATCTACATTCTCACGCAGTTCAACAGCATGTCGCTGCATCGCCACATCCAGGCGAGCTACAAGTTCGATAATTTTTCCCGCAGCTTCGTGGACATTCTCGCGGCGCAACAAACGCCGGAAGGATCGGAATGGTATCAGGGCACCGCCGATGCGGTCCGCCAAAACATGCGCTACTTTCTGGAGCGGCCGTTCGATTACTACATTATCCTGAGCGGCGATCAGCTTTACCGGATGGATTTCCGGGGATTGCTCCATCAGCACATCCGCTCGGGCGCGGAGATCACGCTCGCGATCAAACCGGTCGCACGCGAACAGGCTTCCGAATTCGGCATCATGCAAAGCGATGCGAATAGACGGGTCACGGCTTTCGTTGAGAAACCGAAGGACGAAGCGGTTCTAAATGAATTCCGGATGGCGCCGGACCTTCTCGCCTCGGTCGGGTCCGCGCCGGACGAGGAACTGTACCAAGCCTCAATGGGCATCTATGTTTTCAACCGGGACGTTCTTGTTGAATGCCTGGCCAACGATCTGGTCGATTTCGGCAAGCACATTATCCCGCAGGCCATTCAGGAGCGGCTGGTGAGCGGTTACATTTTCAACGGCTACTGGGAAGACATCGGGACCATCCGCGCGTTCTACGAAGCCAATCTCGATCTGACCG
>JBEEHU010000128.1:0-24852 GCA_041167565.1 Verrucomicrobiota bacterium
GCAGCAACGCCGGGCCGAGTCTCTATCATCTCCTTGAAATCCTGGGCAAAGAAAAAGTCCTCGCCCGCCTCGATCGCGCACTGGCGAGTTTTTGATGGAGGGCGGAGCTCCCGCGACGCCGGCGGGCGCGCAGAGCGCGCCCCTCCATTATTTTGGAAGGTGTTTCGCCCAGGTATCCTTCAGCGTCATCGTGCGATTGAACACAAGGTTTCCGGGCCTCGATTCGCGATCCAGAATGAAATAACCAAGCCGCTCGAATTGATAACGCGTATCCGGCGCGGCATCGGCGAGCGACGGCTCGCACTTTGCCATGACGGTTTCGAGCGAATGCGGATTCAAAAACGCCTTGAAGTCGCCATCAGCATCAGGCTCCGGCACGGTGAAAAGCCGGTCGTAAAGGCGCACCTCGGCATTGATGGCGTGCGAAGCGCTGACCCAGTGAATCGTCCCTTTGACTTTGCGACTCGAAGTGGCGCCGCCCGATTTGCTCTCGAGATCGGCCGTGCAGCGCAGCTCGGTCACATTGCCGGCTGCATCTTTCACGACCTCGTCGCACTTGATGATGTAAGCGTATTTCAATCGCACCTCGCCGCCGGGTTTCAGGCGGAAATACTTCGGCGGCGGCGTTTCGGTAAAATCGGCGCTGTCGATAAACAACTCACCGCTAAACGGAATCTTGCGCGAGCCGGCCGTGGGATTTTCCGGATTATTCACGGCGTCGAGTTCTTCGACTTGCCCGGCCGGATAGTTCGTGATCACAACTTTCGCCGGTCGGAGCACAGCAAGACGACGCGGCGCGGTTCGATTGAATTCCTCGCGGACGGTATGTTCGAGCACCGCGATATCCGTCAGGCTCGGATATTTCGTGATGCCGATGTTGTAAGCAAAGGTGCGGATCGAATTCGCCGTCAGGCCGCGCCGCCGAAGCCCGGAGATCGTCGGCATCCGCGGATCGTCCCAGCCCTTGACGAGCCCGTCGTTCACGAGCTGCAAGAGCTTGCGTTTGCTCATGACGGTGTAGTTGATGTTCAGCCGCGCGAACTCGTACTGGTGCGGGATCGGGCGCGGCAGGTCGAGCGAGTCGAGGAGCCAATCGTAAAGCGGCCGGTGCACCTCGAACTCGAGCGTGCAAACGGAATGGGTGATCCCCTCGATGTAATCGCTCAGGGTGTGCGCAAAATCGTACATCGGATAGATGCACCATTTATTGCCGGTATGATGATGCTCGGCGTGGCGGATGCGATAGAGAACGGGATCGCGCAGCCACATGTTTGGCGCGCTCATGTCGATCCGGGCCCGGAGCGTGCGCGCGCCATCGGGAAACTCGCCCGCTTTCATGCGCGCGAGCAGATCGAGATTTTCGGCCACTGATCGGTTGCGAGACGGGCACTCTTTGCTGAGGCGCCGATATTCATCGGTTTCCTCGGGCGACATGTCGCAAACGTAGGCTTTGTTTTTTTGCACGAGCTCCAAGGCGTATTCGTAGAACTGATCGAAGTAATCGGAGGCGTAACACGGGGCCTGCCCGATGTGTTCGTCGGCCCAGCCAGCGATGAGCCATTTCACGTCGAACATGATCGAATCGACGTACTCAGTCTCTTCCTTCGCCGGGTTGGTATCGTCCATCCGGACGTTGCATTTCCCGCCAAACTCCCGGGCGATTCCGAAGTTCAGGCAAATCGATTTGGCGTGGCCGATGTGAAGGTAGCCGTTCGGCTCCGGCGGGAAGCGCGTGCAGATACTTGTGTGCTTCCGTGATCGGAGATCGTCCGCGACGACGTCTCGAATGAAATCGGAAGGCGCGGCGGGCTCGCTCTCGTTCGGCGTCGTCATCTTCGTGCGCGACAGTAGCAGACGAAACAGCGTCGTCGCAAACCCAAGGAGCGGCGGTTTACAAACCGCCGGGTTTTTTGCAGCCGGCGGTTTGGAAACCGCCGCTCCTTGGATGAGTATCACGAAACCTCATGAAGGAAGTTTACACGCTCGCTGATCTGGAAAACTGGAAGCCGAAAGCTAAATCGCCGATGCGTCTCGGCGTTTTCGGCGACCCGGTTGCGCATTCGCTCTCGCCGCAGATGCAAAACGCCGCCCTGGAAAAGTGCAGCCTCGAAATGCGCTATGCACGATTCGAAATTCACTCGAACGAATTGCCGCCGGCGTTCGAATTATTGCGACAGCTGAATTTCGTCGGGGTGAATCTGACCCTCCCGCACAAGATCGCGGCGCTTAAGCTTCTTGATGAAGTTGATGAAACCGCCCGCCAGGTCGGCGCCGTCAATACCATTAAGATCGAAAATGAAAAATTGCGTGGCTTCAATACCGACGGAAAAGGATTTTCTCGCGCGATTCGCGAGGAGTTCTCAGTCGATCTGCGCGACCTGCGCGTGCTGATTCTTGGCGCCGGCGGCGCGGCGCGGGCGATCGCGCTCCAATGCGCGAAAGAAAACTGCGAACGGCTCGTCATCGCCAATCGCGATTTCGAGAAAGCAAAACAGCTTTCCGACGAACTGCGGCTGTTCTTTGGGGAGGCGAGAGTTTTGGGACCGGTCGCGCGTCTGCAAGCCATCGCCCTGGATGAAAAGGTTCTTCGCTTTCAAATCGCAAACGTCGATCTGGTCGTAAATGCGACCGCGCTCGGATTGAGTCGCGGAGATCCCGCGCTGATCCCCGCGCGATTGCTCGCGCCGCACCTGATGGTTTACGACACGATTTATTCGAGCAGCCAAACCGCGTTTGTTTCCGCCGCGATCGAAGCCGGCGCGCGCGCCGTTAACGGATTATCAATGTTGCTGCATCAAGGCGCGCTTGCCTTTGAGATTTGGTTCGATCGCGCCGCGCCCCTCGACGCAATGCGGGCGGCGCTGCCTTTTACCTAACGAACTCTCGCGACATTTCCTCCCCGCGCGCCGCGGCGGCTTGCACGGCCGCGACCAATCCCTGCGAAGTGCGCAGTTCCTCCATCGCCGCCAAACCCGCTGCGGTAGTCCCGCCGGGCGTCACCACCATTTGCCGAAGTTCTTCCGGAGATTTTCCAGTTTCGACTGCAAGCTGCGCCGCGCCGAGAACCGTGTGGGTCGCGAGAACTGTCGCAACCGCCGCCGGCAAACCAGTGGCGACGCCGCCATTCGCGAGCGCTTCGATGACCGTGTAAACGAATGCCGGCCCGCTGCCGGCCAACGCAGTCACGGCGTCGATTTGTTCCTCATCGACTTCGACCGTCACGCCGACCGCGTCGAAGATCGTCTTCGCGCGCAAAAGATCGTCCGTGCTTGTCCGCGCGCCGCGAGCGAGCGCCGTCGCACCGCGCCGGATCGCGGTCGGCGTGTTCGTCAGCGCACGCATCAACCGCGCGTTCGAGACAGGCTCCATATTGCGGATGCGAACGCCGGCCGCGAGGGAGATCACGAGCTTGTTTCCCGTGACCGGCGCGATTTCCTGGATGACCGCGAGCACCACTGCCGGCTTCACCCCGATCAGAATTGTTTCACCGCAGCGCGCAGCTTTTTGGTTATCCGTCGTGACGGCGACGCCGGCTTCCCGCAGCGCCGAGCGCAATTTTTCGTTGGGTTCACTCGCGATGATCTCCGCCGGCAGACAGAAATTCGCGCGCAACAAGCCGCGGATCACCGAGCCGGCGAGCTTACCCGCTCCGATGAAAGCGAGGCGGTAGCTCCGGTCGGTCGGTTGTAGATCAGGTTGGATTCACAACCCTAACCGATAGTAAGCGCCGGTGTAAACTTCGGTCTCGATCTCGTGGAGGCCCCATGCTCGAGCTGAGTAAGAAATGACGAGTTAGGAATTTCTCCTCTCGTCACTTGTCACTTGTCACTCGTCACTTTCCCAGTTTCACTTCTGCCGCAATGCAGAGAACTCTTTGGCTCATGCTGGTGGTTTTGCTGCTCGGAATTCTTTTTCTGCGCGAGCCGCGGCTGGAGCAATCGGAAGAATTCTTTTTGCGATGGCTTTTGAAAAATGCCGATCCGCAGGGACCCACCGCGCCGCTCACCGTCGTTGAGATTGGGCACGATACGCTGATGGAAAAGGATGCGGCCAAGGAAGCCGCCGAGACCTCGCCTCACGCCGGGACGAGCGTCGTTTCGCCCTTAGAGTTTGCGCTTTTTCTCCAGTCCGCCCTGGCCTTTCAACCGACCGTGGTCGCCTTTGAAAATATTTTAAAATGGCGCGAGCGCGACAAGGACCAGGAGCAGGTTTTCATCGATCAAGCGATGCGCGTTCCGCGTCTCCTCCTGGCCGCGGAATTAACCGCCACGCCCGATCCGGATGCGCCCGGTCCGGAAATTCCGGGCTTCACCCAGGTCACGGGAAAGCGCGGCGATCTGGTGGAATTTTCCGGCATCGGCCGGCAGCCGAGCGAAGAAATGCGGCTGATCGCCACCGCGGGATTCGTGAATCTTCCCGACGAAATTTCCGACGGAATCCATGTCCCGTTGCTCTTCCGTTATCGCGGCGAAGTCATCCCGTCGTTCGCGCTGGAAGCGATCCTTCTTTGGCTGCGCGTGACGCCATCCGAAGTGTCGATCGATCTGGATTCGCACATTTCCCTGCCGAAAGGACGCAAGATTCCGATCCGCTCCGACGGCACGCTCCTGATCTCGCCGAATGCCGGAGCGAAGGCGCGCCGGATCAGTTTGAACGATCTCCTCCTGGCCGCCCAACAACGCGACGCCGGCCAGCAACCGAGCAAGGATTTCGAATCGATGCGCGACCACATCGTGCTGGCGCGCACCCCGGCCAATCCGCTTTCGCCGCCGGACATCTTCGCCGCCACTATCGCGACGATCCAAACGAACGGTTACGTCCATCGCGTCCATTGGAGTTTTGATTGCGTCATTCTTCTCCTGGCCTCGGCGGCGGTGGTGAAGCTGCGCGATATTTCGCGAGTCGATCTCGTCCTCGTCGCGATTGCTTTCACCGCGGCTTATTGCCTGATCGCGCTCGCCATCGTTTCCCGCTTCCTCATCTGGCTCCCGGGTTGTTTGCCTTTGGGCGCAATCTGGCTGCTGGTGCTGATCTCAATCGTCATCCCGCATCGCTATCGCGCCACTCGGCCTGATGTCACCGCGATCCCGCCGCCGATCGCGTGAGAGTGAAATTGTGATGGCCAGTTCCAGCCCAGAAATCGAAGAGCGCGTCGATCGTCTGCATCGCCCCGGTCTCGCCGATCTGCATTTCGATCTCCTGATGGATTTGTACGAGCGGCGCGCGCGCCCGAACCTGCTCGTGACGGATTTCCTGCCGAATCTGGAGGCGGGCGGAGTCGGCGTTATCGGCGTGGCGATCTATCTCGAGGACCAGTATCTGCCGGAAATGGGTTTGCGGGTGGCGTTGGATCAGATTGCGCGGCTGTATGCGGAGGTCGAACAATCGGACCGCTTCGCCATTTGCAAAAGTCATGCGGACATTTCGAAGGCTCGCGCCGAGGGGAAAATCGCGGTTCTGATTACGATGGAAGGCGTCGAGCCGCTGGGCGCCGATCTCGATTTGCTCCGCGTCTTTTACGAGCTCGGCGTCCGATCCATTGGCTTGACCCACGCCCGCCGTAACGCCGCGGGAGATGGCGCGCTATTTTCCGAAAGCGGTTCGCCTCGCGACGGTCTGACCGATTTCGGACGCGATGTGGTGCGCGAGTGCGAAAAGCTCGGCGTGATGATCGATCTGGCTCATATCAGTCCGGCCGGATTCGACCAGATCTTTGAGATCACCACCAAGCCACTGATTGTTTCGCACTCCAACGCGCGCCGGTATTACGACATCGAGCGCAACCTCAGCGATGAGCAAATCAAAATGGTCGGTGAACGCGGCGGCGTGGTTGGGATCAACGCTATTCTTGTCAGCCCGCACAAGGAAGAAGCGACGATCGACCGCTACGTCGACCACATCGAGCATGTCCGGAACCTGATCGGGATCGATGGCGTCGCGATCGGCTTCGATTTCTTCGAGTTCATCTGCCGGCAATGGAGTCCCGAGGAGCAGGAGGCGTTTTTCAAGAAATTCACGCACGCCCATTTCATTCCTGATCTCTCGAGCCACGCCGACAGCCGCAACGTGACGCGGCGGTTGATCGAACGCGGCTTCAGCGACGAAGAGATCGAGAAAATTCTTTTCCGAAACTGGATGCGAATGTTTGAACTGCTGCTGTGAAGTTCATCAATCTCACGCGCCGGACTGAGATCGGCGCCAACACCTATTTCCTGGAAGCTGCCGGCCAGCGCTTCGTGCTCGATTGCGGAATGCATCCCAAAGAAGAGGGCGAAGAAGCGCTGCCGAATCTTCAGGCGCTCGGGGATCGCCAGCTCGACGCGATCATTGTTTCCCACGCGCATCTCGATCACATCGGCACTCTTCCGGTCTTGATGCGCCGCCAGCCGAACGCGCGGATTTTCATGACGGAAGCGACGGCGGAGATCGGCAGCGCGCTCCTCCATAATTCCGTCAACGTCATGACCCGCCAGCGGGAGGAACTTGGCGTGGTGATGTATCCGCTTTTCACCCATCGCGAAACCGATCGCGCCAGTGATCGATGGCAATCGTGTCCATTTCGTCAGCCATTCACCCTGGCCGGTGAACGCGCGCGGCCGAACGAAAAGGGCGGATTGACGGTGGAGTTCGTCGATGCGGGCCACGTCCTCGGCGCCGCGGGTGTTCTGATCCGCGCCGAAGGCCGCACGATCTTCTACAGCGGCGATGTGAACTTCGACGATCAAACGGTGACGCAAGGCGCCGCGTTTCCGGAATCCGGCGTCGATGTTTTGATTATCGAAACGACCCGGGGCGACAGCCCGTTGCCGGAAGGATTCACGCGAGCGGCCGAGGAGCGTCGCCTGGCCGGCGCGATCGAGCACGCATTTGGTCGCGGCGGCTGCATTCTCATGCCGGTCTTTGCGCTGGGCAAAACGCAGGAAGCGCTCGGGATGATCTACAATTTCCGGCGCGAAAAATTGCTCGGTGAATTTCCGGTCTACATCGGGGGCCTGAGCGTGAAGATGACCGAGATTTACGATCGGCGGGCGATGACCACGCGAAGGCTGCTGCCTCGATTGCGACTCCTCGAGGAAGTCGCGCCCTTCGTCCTCAACGGCCAGACGATCCACGATTCGCCCGCGCGTCCGGGGCGGCTCTACGCGCTCTCCAGCGGAATGATGACGCCGAAGACGCTGTCGAACACGTTTGCGCGGCGCGTGCTCGAGAATCCGGAGCACTCGATTTTCTTTGTCGGTTACGCCGATCCGAAATCGCCTGCCGGAATTCTCAAAGCCGCGCAGCCCGGAGAGCTGGTCTCGCTCGACCCTGACGAGCCGCCACAACCATTGCGTTGCCAGATCGAGCAATTCCAGTTCAGCGCGCATGCCTCGCGCGAATCGATTGTTCGATATGTGAAGCAGCTTGCGCCGAAAAAGATCGTGCTGGTGCATGGCGATCCGGCGGCGGTCGCCTGGACGCACGCTCAGCTCGTCGCGGCGTTGCCGGGAACGGAAGTGATCGTGCCGAAGCCGGGGGTGGAGTTGGAATTGTGAATGAGGATCGTTTCCTGGAACATCAATTCGCTGCGCAAACGGCAGGACCGTTTGCTGAGCTGGCTCGCGGCGACCCAGCCCGACGTCGTTTGTCTCCAGGAGACGAAATGTACCGACGAGCAATTCCCCGAGCTCGATTTGCGCTCGGCCGGATATCACTCCGCGTTTCACGGCCAGAAATCTTATAACGGCGTCGCCATTCTTTCGCGCACGGCGCCGAAAGACGTTCGTGCCGCGCTTTGCGATGAAGAAGTTGATCCGCAGGCGCGCGTGATCGCGGCGACGGTCGGCGCGGTGCGTGTCTATTCGATCTACGCGCCAAACGGCCAGGCGGTCGGTTCGCCTGCGTATGATTACAAGCTGCGGTGGTATGCGCGCCTGCGGAATTGCCTGCGCGCGGACCAGAACGCCAATGAGCACCTTGCCGTCTGCGGCGATTTCAACGTCGCGCCCAAAGATGAGGACGTTTACGACCCAGACTTGTGGCGCGGCGCCATCATGTGCTCTGATGGCGAGCGCGCGGCGTTCGATGAATTATGTGCGACGGGTTTGGTGGATACCTTGCGGCTGCATCATCCCGAGTCCGGCCTTTTCAGCTGGTGGGATTATCGGATGCTGGCATTTCCGAAAAACCGAGGACTGCGCATCGATGCGATCCTTGCCAGCAAAACTTTGGCGCCGGTTTGCACCGCCGCTGGGATCGAGCGCGAAATGCGCAAAGGAAAAGAGCCGTCCGATCACGCGCCGGTCTGGGCGGAGTTTGACCTGTAGCGGCGGTCTATGACCGTCGACAACGAAACGTTGCGCCAGCATTCGGCGGTCATAGACCGCCGCTACGGGATTCTGCAGTTGGACGTTGAACGTTGGACGTTGGACGTTGGACGTTGATGTCTGAAGCGACCGAACGCTCCGTGCGCGACGCGCCCGCCAAGCCGCTCCTGCTCTTCGACGGCAACTGCCATTTCTGCCGCCGCTGGATCGAGCGCTGGCGTGAAATCACGGGAGATGCGGTCGAGTACGCGCCGTTTCAGGAAGCCGCGGAACGCTTTCCCGAGATTCCGCGCAAAGCATTCGAACAAGCCGTCCATTTCATCGCCACGGATGGAAGTGTTAGCCGGGGCGCGGCGGCCGTCTTCCGTTCGTTAGGCCAAAGCCGCGGCCGGCGTTGGCTGGTCTGGTGTTATGAGCATGTTCGGGGGTTCGCGTTCATCACCGAAGGTGCTTATCGATTTGTCGCGGCGAATCGGATGATCGCCTCTTTTTTCACGCGCCTACTCTGGGGCGCGGACGTTCGCCGGCCCACCTATTTCGCGGCGCGCCAATGGTTTCTCCGCTCGCTCGGCGGCATCTATCTGATCGCTTTTGTCTCGCTCTGGATGCAAGTGGGCGGATTGATCGGCGAGCAGGGAATCCTGCCGGTCGCGGCGTTTCTTCCCGCCGCCCGCGAGCAACTCGGGGCCAACGCCTGGTTTTTCTTGCCGACACTTTGCTGGCTCAATTGGAGCAACGCTTTCCTGCATTTTCTCTGCGGCGCCGGCGCAGTCGTCTCCGTGCTGCTGATCGCCGGTTTGCTGCCGCGCCTTTCGCTGATTTTGCTCTTCGTTTTTTATCTGTCGCTCACCATCGCCGGCCAAACCTTCCTCAGTTTTCAATGGGACATTCTTCTCCTGGAGACCGGTTTCCTCGCCATCTTCTTCGCGCCATTTTGCTGGCGCCTGACGAGAGCGAGCGAGCGACCGATTTCCGGCATCGGCCATTTCCTGCTCAAGCTCCTTCTCTTCAAATTGATGTTGATGTCCGGAGTCGTGAAACTGACCAGCGGTGACGACTTGTGGTGGAATCTGACCGCGCTCGATTACCATTACTGGACGCAACCGCTGCCGACGGTGATCGGCTGGTGGTCGGACCAGCATCCGGAGTGGTTCAAGAAATTCTCGGTCGCGTTCTGCCTCATCGTCGAAATCATCGGCCCATTTTTCATTTGGGCGCCTCGGAGACTGCGACACGTCGCGGCTGGTTTCCTGATCTTTCTCCAAATCGCGATCGCCGCGACAGGGAATTACAGCTTCTTCAATCTCCTCACGATTGCGCTCTGTCTCTTGCTCTTTGACGACAGGTTTTTGCGAATGGAGGGTCGAGCTCCTGCGAGACCTATGGCGGCATCGGCGTCGCGGGAGCTCCGCCCTCCAATCGCTGGGATCGTCGTCCTGGTTCTCATGCTTCCCATTAACGCGATGTTTCTGTACTCGGCGATCAAGCCGGCAAGCGAATGGCCGCGGCCGATCGCGACGCTTTACAGCTACATCGAGCCGTTCCGAATCGTGAACGGCTACGGACTTTTCCGGGTCATGACGAAGTCGCGGCCGGAAATCATCGTGGAAGGCAGCGCCGACGGATCGGAATGGCTCGCCTATGAATTCAGATGGAAACCGGGCGACATGAATCAGCCGCCCCACTGGGTGGCCCCGCATCAGCCGCGGCTCGACTGGCAGATGTGGTTCGCGGCGCTCGGAACCTACCGGCACAATCCCTGGTTTGTCCGTTTCCTGGAATCTCTGCTGAAGAATAATTCCGAAGTCACCCGGCTCCTCGCGCGCAATCCGTTTCCGAAAGAACCGCCGCGATATGTCCGCGCCACGGTTTACGATTATCGCTTTACGACCTCGAGCGAGCACCGCGCGACCGGAGCCTGGTGGAAACGGGAGGAGCGCGGAGCGTATCTTCCCGCGATTTCGCTCGAAGATTTCCGTCGTTAGCCGGGCTGCGGTTCCGGCCGCTCTCGCAATCTCCAGCGCACAATGAAATACGAGGCCAGCAAGCCGAGGAGAGCGCCGGCCACAACATCCGAGAGATGGTGGGCCGCCACATACATTCTGGAAAAACCAATCAGCAGCGGAATGACAAGACACCCGGCGCCAATCCGCCAGCTCACCAAAGCCAGCGTCGCGAAAAATGCGGTGGACGCCGCGGTATGCCCGGAGGGGAACGCGTTGTAACGCGCCTTCAAACTCGGGCCGTTCCACGTTGCGCTTGTTTCGGTTTCCGCCGCTGGTCGCGGCCGGCCCGTGGATATTTTGACCGCGCGAGCGGCGACGCCGGCCACCGCGCAGGCCAGGATCATCGCCGTGACGATCCGCATCCAGTGTTTGCTCCCGCGCCACCAAGCCAGTCCGAGCAAAAGAATTCCGAGCGCAATGTGCTCATACCAATCGCCAAACTTGCTGACGCCCCGGAAGAAATTTCGGGCGCCGTCATTTTGATGCTGCGCGATCCAAGCCAGCACCTGCGGATCGAGATAAAAACTCGCGAGCAGGGCGAGGCCCGCGGCGAAGAAGCATAAATACCACCAACGAAAAGCGGCGAGCGCTTTCATCGCCGAATTTCCCGTTTGTGTTTCACGCCTGCGTATCTTTCAATCTTCGCTCTGTCACCCGCAATCCGTAATTTCGTTCTGCTCTTTATCGGCTGCCTGCTTTTCCACGTCGCGGGCACCTGGAGCATCCCGCTGGTTGACCGCGACGAGCCCCGTTTCGCCGAAGCGTCGCGGGAGATGCGCGAGCGGGGCGACTATGTCGTCCCGTACTTCAATGACAAGTATCGCTTCGACAAGCCGCCCTTCATTTATTGGCTGCAGATCGCGAGCTATCGCGTCTTTGGCGAAAACGATTTTGCGGCGCGGTTGCCTTCCGCAATCGGCGCTGCGCTGACCGCTCTCCTGCTTTTCGCGTGGGGCCGCCGGCTGGGAGGCGAACGCCTCGGATGGTGGGCGGCGATTATTTTCACTCTCTGTCTCCAAACCTTCATCCACGCCAAAGCCGCAGTCGCCGACATGTGGCTGGTTTTCTTTGTCACCGCCGCTTACTGGGCCGGCAATGAATTGATCGCGGACTTGCTCAGAACACCGGCGTCATCCACGGATCCGCGATCCTGGAAATATTGGCGGCTCATCTTTTATGTCGCGCTCGCGTTCGCATTTCTGACCAAGGGTCCTCTCGGTTGGATGCCTCTCGCAACCGTGGCGATCATGAAATTCTTTCTGCGTGGTCAACCGCTCAATCGCCGGTTTTGGTTTGTGTCCGGCATCGTGTTTAGCCTCGGCATTGTCTTGCTCTGGGGCATTCCGGCATTGGTTCGGACGAAAGGGGAATTTTTCTGGGTCGGCATCGGACGGCACGTGATCGAGCGCGGTTTCGGCGCCCTGGAAGGCCACGGCGGCCAAACCTGGCAAAGTTATCTCCTGACGTTGCCGTTTTATTTCGGGACCGTTTTCATCAGTTTCTTCCCGTGGTCGATCAAGCTTCCGGCCTTGACCAAACGCCTCTGGCGCGAGCGCGACGCCGTCGATCGCTACCTCATCGTTGGAATCGCGATCGTCTTCATCCTCATGACCATCGTGAAGACGAAACTGCCGCATTACACCCTGATCGCTTTTCCGTTGCTCTCGCTCTTGATGGCCCGGCATCTTTTTGAATTGCGGGGATCGCCGCGGTTCGCGCCGCGCGCTGCTGTCGCTGCGCTCGTAGTTTCGTTATTGGTGGCGTTGTTCATCTTCCCGCAGGCCGCGCGAACGTTTCCGAGCGCGGAACTTTTCCAGAAATCACGGAACGATCTCCTGCCGGAAATGGAGTTCGCGAATGTCGATTACTTCGAGCCGAGCGTGGTCTGGTATTTTCGCGGACGCGCCCATGGATTTTTTCGTGGCCTCCCGCCAGAGTGGGTGGACAAATTCATGACGCATCCCGGCCCGCGATTTGTCATCATGCCGACGGAGCTTGCCAAGACGACCTACCCGCAGCTTCCGCTGGGATGGAAGACCTACAACGCGCGCGGCGTCGCCTTCGCCAAAGGCAAGGCCACCGATCTGACGATGATCCTGAAGCCGACGCCGTGATTGCCGCGACGCCGGTTGCAGTTTGGGATGTGTCTGGTAGGAATTCGAGCGGATGATCACATTCCTCGATGGCAAACTCGCCTCCGCGCTTCCGACCCAGGCGATCGTGAACGTCGGCGGGGTCGGCTACGAAGTTTTCATTCCGCTTTCGAGTTACGACAAGCTGCCGGCGGCCGGCCAACCGGTGCAGATCCTGACCCATCTGCACGTGCGCGAAGACGCCCACATTCTTTACGGATTCATGACCCCGGCCGAGCGCGATCTTTTTCGTTTGCTCGTGAACCACGTCAGCGGGATCGGCCCGAAGCTCGCGCTGGCCGTGTTGAGCGGAATGAGCGTGAGCCATTTCAAAAGCGCCGTCGTCAACGCCGACATCGCGTCCCTTTCGAAGATCAGCGGCCTCGGAAAAAAAACGGCGGAGCGGATTGTCCTGGAGTTGAAGGACAAGCTCGGGGTCGTGGCGGCGTGGGAAGCGGCCACCGCCGAACATGCGCCGACCGAGGAGCAAAGCCAGGCGAACGAAGCGGTCCTGGCGCTGATTGCGCTCGGGTATAAGCAGGTCGATGCGCATAAGACCGTTCGCGAATTGCAGGAGAAAGAGGGCGAGATCAAGTCGGCGGAGGAATTAGTGAAGATGGCGCTGAAGAGAATGGCAGCCGGGAGATGAGCAGCTGCTTTCGGCGAGACGCCTGACAATGCACGCCGATATAGACCAACTCGCCTCGATCCGAAACTCTTTGCCCAAAGAGGGCCTCTTCGCCGACAAGGACTTTCTCCTTTCGCCCGATCCGTTTCCGATCGATCGCGCCTTCGAAAAAGAACTCGAGCAACTCGGCCACCGCCTGTTCGTTTTCCAGCGCGCGTGCAACGAGCTTTACCAGCGCAGCGTCAAAGGCAAACAACCCGCCTGGATCGCGGCTTATCTCGATGCGGGGAAACCGGCGGAGCTGATCGAGTTCTCACGACGGAAACAATTCCGGGATGATCTCCCGATCGTGATCCGGCCGGATCTGATCCTGACTGACGCTGGTTTTACTATTGCCGAGATCGATTCGGTCCCGGGTGGGATCGGTTTGACGGGCTGGCTTAATCAAACTTACGCCGCGCTCGGCAGCGACGTAATCGGAGGCGCCGAAGGAATGCTCGATGGGTTCCAGAGTTTGCTGCCGGAGGGCGGCGACATCGTGATCTCGGAGGAAGCTTCCACTTACCGTCCGGAAATGAATTGGCTGGCAGCGCAGTTGAACCAAAAGCATCCGGAGTTCCAGTGGCGCGTCTGCGAGGCTGAGACCTACCAACCGGTGGCCGGCCGGAATGTTTATCGCTTCTTTGAGTTGTTCGATCTCCCCAATTTGCCGCGCGTCTCCGAGTTGATGAACATGACCGGGGAGGGCGCGGTCCGCGTCACTCCGCCGTTCAAGCCGTACCTCGAAGAGAAAATGTGGTTCGCCCTTTTTTGGATGCAGCCGCTGCGCGAGTTCTGGCGGCGCGAGCTGGGCGACAAATATTTTTCGAAATTGCAGGAGGTCATCCCCTACAGTTGGCCGCTCGATCCGACGCCGTTGCCGCAACACGGCGTGATTCCGCGACTCGAGATCCACGATTGGCGGGAAGCGGGAAAGCTCAGCCAGAAAGAGCGCGATCTTCTGATCAAGGTGAGCGGGTTTTCGCCACTGGGGTGGGGCAGTCGCGGAATCGTGGTCGGGTCTGATGTTCCGCAGACGGAATGGGAGAAACAACTCGAAGAAGCGCTCGCGAGCTTCGATACCTCGCCGCGCATCATGCAGCGCTTTCACAAAGCGCGCCTGATCGACCATCGTTATTGGGACAATGACTCCGGCGAAATCAAAACCATGCGCGGCCGCGTGCGCCTGTGTCCTTATTACTTCGTCGAAAACGCGAAGGTAACCTTGCGTGGCGGGCTTGCTACGATCGTTCCGGCTGACAAAAAACTTCTCCACGGAATGCGCGACGCGATCCTCGCGCCTAGTGGGCGCAAAGATGAGCCGGCGTCATAGAAAAAAGACGCGCGGCGCCCAGGCGCAAAGATCGCGAAGCGAATCCTCGCTGTCCGCGACGAGCTCCCGGGGCGAGTGGCTCTTAGGCCTGCTCCTGGCGATCGTGACCATCCTCGTTTACCAGCAGGCGTGGCGGGCCGGCTATATCTGGGACGACGACATTTATGTCACCGGCAACCAGCTCCTCACCTCGCCAGACGGACTCAGGCGCATTTGGTTTTCCTTCGATTCTCCCTCCCAATATTTCCCGCTCGTTTACACCACCTTTCGTTTCGAGCACGCGTTGTGGGACCTGAATCCCACCGGTTACCATGTGGTTAATATTTTGCTGCATGCGGCGAATGCGGTGCTCGTCTGGCGTTTGCTCCTGGTCTTGCGCGTGCCTGGCGCCTGGCTGGCCGCAGCGATCTTCGCCTTGCATCCAGTCCACGTGGAATCGGTCGCCTGGATTACGGAACGCAAGAATGTGCTGATGGGTTTTTTCTTTTTGCTCGCGCTGCTCTGCTGGACCCACTTCGTGGAATCGAGCTCGCAATCGAAATGGAGACCTTACGCGCTGGCGCTGATCTGTTATGCGCTTGCGCTTTTCAGCAAGACAACGGCCTGTACGTTGCCTGCCGCGCTGGTGTTGATCTTGTGGTGGAAAGAAAGGCGGATCGACTGGCGGCGTTGGGCGCAGATCGCCCCATTCGTGGCGTTGGGCATCGGCATGGGCCTGATCACTATTTGGTGGGAGCGCTACCATCAGGGGACCCAGGGGCAACTTTTCGCGCTCGGGTTTCCAGAACGCATTGTCGTGGCGAGCCGCGCTTTCTGGTTTTACCCGGGCAAACTTTTGTGGCCGGCGCACCTGAGCTTTAACTATCCACAGTGGACAATCTCCGCGTTCAGCCCGTCGGATTTTTTGTGGTTGGCTGCGATAGCCGTCCTTGGCGCCGCCATTTACCTCGCAAGACGCAGGCTGGGCCGCGGGCCGGAAACCGCCGCGGTTTTTTATGTGGCCACTCTCAGCCCGATGCTTGGATTCATCATGCTCTACACCTTTCGTTACAGTTTTGTCGCGGACCATTACCAATACATCGCCAGCCTCGGACCCATCGCGCTGGCTGCGGCCGGCCTAACGACCGGTTTGGATGCCCTCGGCAAAAACGCGCGGTTGTTCCTGCCAGTCCTTTGTGGAGCACTTCTCCTCTCGCTCGGTGCAAAAACCTGGCGGCAATGTGCGGCCTACACCGATCTCGATACTCTTTGGAAGGCGACCATCTCAGAAAACCCCGAAAGCTGGATGGCTTACAACAATTCAGGCATCCTCCTCGTCCAGGCTGGCCGGTTGGACGAAGGCATGGCGGCTTACAAGAAAGCTCTGGAGCTCAATCCCAAATTCGCGGAAGCCTACTTCAATCTGGGCAACGCGGTCTTGCGCGCGGGGCGAGCGGACGAAGCGACGGCTGCCTATGAGAAAGCGCTGGAGCTCGAACCGCGGATCGCTCGCAAGGTTGGCGCTTCTCTAGCTCAGGCGGGCCGGCTGGAGGAGGCTATTGCTCATTATCATGCAGCGGTGCAGCTGAATCCGAATGACGCGGAAACGTTAAACGAGTTGGGCAAGGCCCTTTCTCAAATGGGAAGAACGGACGAGGCCATCTTGGCGTTCCGCCGGGTAATGGAACTCAATCCGAAGAATGCTCCTTCCCACTACAATTTGGGCAACGTCCTTCTTCATGCCGGGCACATCGAGGAAGCAAGGGAGCAGTTCAGCCAGGCGCTGGAGATTAACCCGGACTACGCGGCGGCCCACAACAATCTGGGTAACGTTCTTGTGCAACTTGGGCGGATGGAAGAGGCGCTCTCTCATTACTATCGGGCGTTGGAAATCAATCCTAACTACGCGACGGCCCATAACAATCTCGGCCGCGCCCTGCAACGGATGGGCAGAGGCGATGAGGCTGCGGTGCATTTGCAAAAGGCATTGGAGCTGGAAGCGACGAGCCGCACCGAGCCACGCCGGTAATATGACTGATATGCCACACCTATGATGAGCATACACGCAGATAGGAGTTTCGATTCAAAGGAGCAGCGACGCCTTAGGCTGCGCACGAATCGCTGCGCGATCGTCCTTGCTCTCCTGGTTCTTCTGTCGGGCCAGGGATTAGGCGCCGCGGACGATCAGACCGGCTTCCACCTTATTGCAAGGAAGGATGAAAGCTCCGTCACGTTGCTCGTCAAAAGCGATTATTCGCGCGAGTTCGTTGTCACTCTGGAAGCAAGGCTAAAGAACACGACGCCGTCACGGCCCCTACCTCTGACCATAGATGCAGCCGGCCGAAGTTCCTTTGTTCTGGCTACCTTCCGCCGGACGGACAAGACCCTGCCATGGCGATATGACTATCATTACTACTGGCAGCTTGGCGCACGACGCGCTTCAACAACGAATGACGCTGATTATGCGATGCCTTTCCCGCCCGGCCGCTATGTTGTGATGCAGGGTCCGCACGGTAGTTACAGCCACTACGAAGGTTCCGGCAGTGAGAACGCAGTCGATTGGACCGTGCCGGAAGGAACGGTGGTGTGTGCGGCGCGTGACGGGCGCGTGGTCGGGGTTAGGCAGGACTCAACCGTTGGCGGGCCGGACCGGAAATTAGGATCTCTCGGCAACTACATCCTCATCAAGCACGCCGATGGAACTTTCGCCGATTACCACCACCTGCAAGCCGATGGCGCCATGGTGCAAATCGGTGATGAAGTAAAAGTCGGCCAACCGATCGGGCTATCTGGCAAGACAGGATTCGCCAGTGCGCCGCATCTACACTTCGCGGTCTTCCAAATAATCGATGGCAAGAAGAAGCTGAGCCTGCCGTTTCGCTTAAAGACCGATCGCGGCGTCTTTACCGAGCTGATTCGCGGACAGTCCTACTAGTATCTTTAACTCGCCAGGATCAATTTATACCGCGACTTCCTTGAAGGCCGCGATGAACCGTTCCATCTGTGGCTTCGTGCCGATGGTAACGCGCATGAAATTCGGCAGGGGCGGAAAGAGGCGGCCCACCTGGACCTTGCGCTCCCGAAACGCCGCAATCAGCGGTTTCACCTCGCGACGCATGTCGATCATCATGAAGTTCGCGTGCGATGGAATGTAGGTGAAGCGCATCTTATCCAGCTCACTGTAAACGTATTTTCTTACCTCGGTGTTCTTGCTGCGGCCCTGTTCGACTTGTGCGGCGTCCTCGAGGCTGGCCTTTGCCGCGACGATCGCCATGATGCTGACGCTGTCCCAGGATTGCTGCGTTCGCATGAGCTCGATGTTTTCCGGTCGCGCCACGCAATAGCCTAGGCGCAGACCCGCCATGCCGTAGATTTTTGAAAACGTCCGTGCCACGATCAGGTTCGGATAATCCTTCACCAGCGGAATCACGCTCTCGTAGTCGGGACTCTCGACGAAATGATGATAAGCCTCGTCCACCAGCACGATCGTCTGCTTCGGAACTTTGGTAAGAAACGCACGCAGCTCGGCTTTGGGCGTGATGCTCGCGGTCGGATTGTTCGGATTGCAAACGTAATGGAGCCCGGTATTCGGAACCTCGAGCATCTTCGGCAGGTCGTGGCTGTAACTTGAGTTCAGCTTTACTTTCACCACCTCCGCGTGGCTCGCCTTCGCATGTCCCGCGGCGGCTTCAAAGGTCGGGTCACCGACAACGAGCTTCTTGTCCGTTCCCGTAAACGCCGCCACCGCGACTTTCAGAATTTCACCCGAGCCGGCGCCGGGCAGGATCTGATCTTTGGAAACTTGATTCAGCTTCGCCAACGCCTCCACGAGTTCGTCCTGCGTTTCGTCCGGATATTTCCAGGCAAGCGCGAAAGCCGCCGTCATCGCTTTGAGCGCGGCCGGAGATGGTCCGTAAGGGTTTTCGTTCGAGCTGAGACGGACGACATCGGAAGGCTTCGTTTCCGCGGGACTTGGAGTGGATTCCGAAAATGCGAGAGCGGGCCGCAGAGCCGCGTAAGCAGCGCCCGCGCCGATGAGTTTCGCGAAGCCGCGGCGGGATAAGGCAATGTTAGTGTTCACATCCTGTTCGTGCCCAAGAGAGCGCCGGAAGTCAATCCAAAGCCTTCGCTCCTTTTCCTTGGCGGACAGCGATTGGGTCTGCCATCTTGGAAAGCGATGAGTGAGGAAGCTAAGCCGGCTGTCAAAATCCCCGATGCCGCGGACGCCAACGTGATTGTTCGCGGAAACGCCTCCGGGTTCGCACAGGAAATCCAAATCGGCGCGCATCGTCTGTCGGGTGACGAACCAATCGCTTTCGGCGGGACCGAGACCGGTCCTTCTCCTTACGATCTTTTACTGGCGTCGTTAGGCTCGTGCACCTCGATGACGATCTCGCTCTACGCGCGACGAAAGCAGTGGCCGCTGGAAAGTGTGACGGTTTCATTGCGGCACTCGAAGATCCACGCTGCCGATTGTGCTGACTGCGAGACCAAAATCGGAAAGATCGACCGGATTGAGCGCGATGTTCATCTCGATGGATCGCTGACCGAAGAACAGCGAGCAAAACTGCTCGAAATGGCCGACAAGTGTCCCGTCCATCGAACGCTGACTTCGGAGATCAACATCAAAACTCGCGCGGTCTGATCCCGATCCGCATGCACCACATGTCACGCCCTCGTGCCCAAGCTGGAGCTTGGGAACGCACACCGCCGTACCCAAGCTGGAGCTTGGGCACGAGGATTCGAATTTGGAATTTCTCTGGAGCTTGGAGCTTTCGCCTCACGCGCGTTGCCACCTTCCGGATGACAAACCAGATCGAGCGCTTCAAGATACTTGCGGAACAAGATGGCGGGCGAATGGATTGAATCGTATGTGCCGGCGCGGCTCGACCGGATGCCATGGAGCCGCTGGCATTGGCTCATCGTCGGCGCGCTCGGCGCGACCTGGATTCTCGACGGGCTCGAGGTCACGCTGGCCGGTTCGCTCGGCGGCATTCTCACCCATCGCGAAACGCTCGGCCTCAGTGATGCGCAAGTCGGAGCCAGCGCCACCTTCTATCTCGCCGGCGCCGTGATCGGCGCGCTCCTTTTCGGCTACGGAACCGACCGGCTCGGCCGGAAGAAATTATTCTTCATTACGGTTGCCGTCTATCTCACCGCGACGGCGCTGACGGCGTTCTCGTGGAGTTTCGCGAGCTACGCATTCTTCCGCGCGCTAACCGGCGCCGGCATAGGCGGCGAATACGCCGCAATCAATTCGGCGATCGACGAGCTAATCCCCGCGCGCGTGCGTGGCCGCGTCGATTTGATGATCAACGGCTCGTATTGGGTCGGCGCCGCCATGGGCGCGGGCGCGACGATTGTGCTGCTCGATCCGCGCTACCTGCCCGTCTGGCTCGGCTGGCGCCTCGCCTTTGGAATTGGCGCCATCCTCGGCCTGGTCGTGATCTTTTTTCGCCGCTGGATTCCGGAAAGCCCCCGCTGGCTGTTGATTCACGGTCGCCAGGCCGAGGCGGAACAGATTGTGGATGACGTGGAAAGGACGATCGCTGTAGCGGCGGTCTATGACCGCCGTCTTTTCGGAGTGACTGAGTCGGCGATCATAGACCGCCGCTACAGCGACAGCGATGACCCGCCGACTCGCGTCCGGACGCGCACGCACACGCCCTGGCATCAGATCTGCCACACCATCGTGCACGAGCACCGCCGACGTTCCGTCCTCGGCTTCGACCTCATGCTGACGCAGGCCTTTTTCTACAACGCCATCTTCTTCACTTACGGCCTTGTCCTGATGCGCTTCTACAATGTGCCCGCGCAAAATGTCGGCCTCTATCTGCTGCCATTCGCGCTCGGGAATGTCCTTGGTCCCATCGTGCTCGGACATCTCTTCGACACCATCGGCCGCCGCAAAATGATCGCCGCCACCTATTCGCTCTCGGGCATCCTGCTGGCCCTGACCGGCTGGCTTTTCCACGCCGGAATGCTGACCGCGCAAACGCAAACGATCGCCTGGATGATCATCTTCTTCGTCGCCTCCGCCGCCGCCAGCTCCGCCTATCTCACCGTCAGCGAAATTTTCCCACTCGAGATTCGCGCCCTCGCGATTGCGATCTTCTACGCCTTCGGAACTCTCGCCGGCGGCGTCGGCGCGCCAATCCTTTTCGGCTGGATCATCGGCACCGGCTCGAAGACCGCGCTCCTAATCGGCTATCTCGTGGGCGCCGCGTTGATGATCATCGGTGCCCTCGTCGAAGCCTTCATCGGCGTCGACGCCGAACGAAAATCGCTCGAACACGTCGCCGAGCCGCTTTCCTGCAAGCTCTAGCCGCGATTGGTGATCGCGGCGAATGCTGCGCTTTTCTTGCCAACGATTCCCAAATCTGCCATGATTTCTCTCGAATGCAGCGTTTCCCCCCTCCTCGCCTAACCGCGAATCGTATTAGACCCCAAAAATGCGTCTTTAAACGCCCAATAATTGGGCCTAATTCTCGTTAGGTCTTATGGCAACGTGGAGCGACATCCAACGCGCTAGCGATAAAATTGAGCACCTGGACAGAGCCACGCTTGAGGAGTTTTTGTGCACCCACCGGGTTCAGCCAACCCTAACTTTATCGTGCAGCGGGATAATTTACTTCAGCGTATTCACAGACGGTACGACCGCGTTCTCGCGGAAGAGACATCACAGGACCGCCGCCAAGATCGCAGCGACGATAAGTGGTATAAGAAGCCGGTAGGGATAATTATCCTCGGTGTCGTCGTAGGTATTGTGCTGACGCTGATTAAGTTTTTCGCTGGCCTGTGACATGAAAGACCTAACCATGCGATGGAGCGAACGGCTGGCAGCTTTGGTTCCTCGCCTTCCATGAAATTCCACCCTCAATCCGCAGCGACGCGCTCTCCCGCCAGCCGTCGCTCATCTTATTCTCGTTAGATCTCATGGCGAATCGAAAGCCATCTATATTTGCCTTGTTGGTTGGCCTTCTATTCACTCTCGGCGGACTCGTCACGATTTGGAGCGGTCGCTTGCAGAGCGCGACAGTTCAAGAATTCGGAGTTCGTGGTCTTCCGGCTCGCATTGTAGGAGGCCTTTTTGTTATCATGGGAGTCATGCTCTTATTTGATTGGATACGCAAGAAGAGAGCAGCCAGAGACAACTAGAATGAAATCTAACCAGGCGATGCAGCGAACCGCTGGCCGCTCCGCGTTCTAGCTTGCGATGACTTCTACATTCAACTCGCAGCCACGCTCGCCCTCGCCGGCGGTCGCTGATCTTGTGTCTCGTTAGACCTTTGCGCGACGTGGACATTCCGATCGAAGAGCAGTTGGACGCATATACCGCGTTTCGGACGCAAGACTTGTTCGAGCGCCATGGCGTCCAGACGAAACACCAGGGTTTGCTCACCGCGGATGGTGTTGAGACACGTCGGTTGTTTACGTTCACTTGGGAGCAGCTTGTGACATTTCTTCGTGCGCATCCCGAGCGTGCTGAATCGGCACTGCAGCGCTCGCGGCAGTGTCGGGGCACTTACGACAAAGACATTTTGGAGCGCGATCGAGATCAATACGTCTTGTATTGGCAGGATCGCAGTTGTCGCCGTTCTGAGAAGTTTTATGATGACTTGTCAGCGGCAGCGGCGGACTGGTTCACTACCCAGTATGGGATGTGGCTACACGATCAGGTCTAACCAGGCGATGGAGGGAACTCCGAAAGCGTTCGGAGTCGCTGATCTTGTGTCTCGTTAGACCCCAAGACCGATTTCGCAAATGTGGCTTGCCGTTTACATTCTCATTGGCGCTGCGGCCGTCCTCGTCGGTCTTTTAGTGGCCACCGGGGCTCGACATTGCGATTCACCCATAGAGAAGGAATTCGACACCAAGTGGCGCATCGGCGCAAGGACTGCCGCGGTAATCGTTCGACTGACGAGTCAGTTTAGGTCAGAGATTTCGTTGTCGGTCGGTGAGGAGACAGTTAATGCCAAGAGTATAATGGGTGTAATGATGCTTCAATCGGAAGCGGACAGTAAAACGTTGCGTGACGCCGGCCTAAAGGCTGGTTCACGCATCAGGGTCACCGCGCGAGGCCCAGACGCAGCCGCCGCGATGGACGCCCTATCGGAGTTGTTTTCATGCGGCGCACGCATTGACCTGTGTATTGAGCCGGGCTGTCCCTCATCTCCGATACTCGCTGGCTACACGCCAGACATTATCCATTACGCTTGTTCAAATGGCCACGCCTGGACAGTGAGTCGCAGCGATGCGAGCAACGTCCAACCAGTCAGCGGATTCTGAATATGAAGACAAAGAGTAATATCGAAGTGCAATTCAAGCCACTAAATGGAGTGCCACTAAAGGGAGGCGTGTTTAACTCCGTGGTCCCCGTGAACGACAACTTCCGGGTATCGGTATCATACTATGAGTGCTTCCCCCCAGGTAGCGTGGGCTCGGCCCCTGATAACTATGAATGCGCTATTCAGGTCGGCAAGCCTGATGGCCGATACTGGAGCCTTGTCCAGATTGACGGCACCAATAACTGGCATGGCGGCATGAGCTTGATTCACGATTTGATGGAGAAAGCCGCAGCGTTGAAGTTTGGTGGAGAGATTCAGATCTACACTCAGCGTGAAGGGCCCAATCGAACCTGGGGTCATCGCTTCTATTGCGCTGAAGGCGAGGATCAGAAGTTCAAGCTCGACTCTGTGAAGTCGATGTTTAAGGGCAAGGACCAGTGGAGGTTCACTGATGCCAAAGGAGTCGCCGGGGTGGATCTTTACGAAGTCCGACCGCGCAAAGATCGTCGCGGCTTTGATCTAATTTCCGAGGCTCTGCCCTACTACGGTCGTTTTTTGTGCTATCACGACCGCGAGGCCGCTGTTGGCTACGCGAAATTCAACAGCCGCTCGCGGCCGGGCGAAGTGCGGGTTTTTGATGCCGCTGGCGCGATGATCGCGGCCGAGAATTGGCCGGGGGATTTCAAAGAGACCTGACCAAGATTTGCCCCAGACACGCGACAAGATATTCTGAGACTCGAAATACTCGCGTCCGATACTCACTGGCTACACGCCAGACATTATCCATTACGCTTGTTCAAATCGCCACGCCTGGACAGTGAGTCGCAGCGATGCGAGCAACGTCCAACCAGACGCTTGAGCGAATGAGCGCCGACGATGGCCTTTGTGAATTCGATGCGTTATCGGCGGCGCTCATGGCTCAGCTTCGTCGTTAGATAGCGGGGTTCAGAAGGAAAGGGGGAAAAGGAGTCAGTCTTAGAATCTCGGCAACGCTGAGGTTCTTTCGAACTTTCGCCGCCCAACCTCGTATCTAGCAGTGAAGCCCCCATCCCCCGATGTTCCCCTTCCTTTCCCACCGCGCGAAAAAGCATTCGACGTTGCCCTTTCCGCGCAGCGACGAAAAGCGTCCGACGTTCTCGGGTGCGTCTTCGTGGAACCGGGAAAGCCCGTCGATGTTGCCGGGCATCTTTTCCGGGAGCCCGGAAAGAGTGCCGACGACGTCGGACCTGTTGCCGGGGAGCTGGCGAAGCCGGCCGGCGTTGTCGGGCATCCTTTCGGGAAGCCGGGAAAGACGGTCGACGGCGTCGGGCATGTTGCCGGGAAGCCGGGAAGAGCCGCCGATGTCGTGGTGTGTGTTTGCCGGCAGCCTGGAAAGAGGGTCGATAACGGCGCGCGTGTTTTCGGGTAGACCGGTAATGCCGTCGACGAACGGCAACTCCCTCAAAATCTTCAATTTACAAAGCGAAAACGGCAGGACGCGTTTTCGTTCCTCTCAACCCAGAACCGTCCCCAAAAAGATTAATCCACCATGGCTGATAACAGCATCCCAGAATCGTACGATCGCATCATTCCGCTCCTCGAAGACGCCGCGGATGGCGCGCATACCCACGGCGCCGCCATCGGCATTAAACAAAATGACGAACCCGCCCTGCGCGCCGCGCTCACCGCGCTCGTCGGCACACCGGCCGGGCCGGGCAACGTGCCACCGGCCACGCCCGGGCTGAAGGATAAATGGAATACGGCCAAAGCAGGAAAGAAGACAGGCAGAGGCGGATTTAATACGGCAAAGCAAAACGGGCGCGCCCTCGCCCGGGCTTGCATCGGCGTCCTGAAGCCCCGGCTCGGAGACAGTTGGAACAATCAGTGGCAAACCGCCGGGTTCACAGACGGTTCCATCGCGGTTCCGGAGAATCCGCTTCCGATCCTGCAACAACTGGCGACCTATTTCTCCGCCAATCCCACTCACGAAGTCGCCAGCCTCAACGCCACCAGCGCAGCCACCAATACCGCCGCCGAAGCCATCAGCACCGCGGCCAGCGCCAATAACCAAAGCAACGTGGACGCCGGCAACGCCAAGAAAGACCTCGAGAGCGGCATCGCCGAAGCCCGCGCGCGCCTGGGTGGCTTGCGCGACGAGCTCA
>JBEEHU010000129.1:0-12831 GCA_041167565.1 Verrucomicrobiota bacterium
AACCGCCGACGCCGCTCCCGGCGGTTTGTAAACCGCCGCTCCTTGACGCTGACTCTGTCTAGCCGCCCGTCCGGAACTGGTCGTCCTTGTCCTTGAACAGAATGTTGAACGTCGTGAGCGATCCGTAGCAGCGGGTGATGTATTGCTGCATGTCGAATTTGTCGGCGTCGCTCAGCTTGTCGCTCGAATTCACCTTTTGTTCCAGCACGCGCAGATTATTCCGGATCATGACGATCTTGTGAAAGAAAGTCTCGAGCGGCACTTCCTTCGGTTGAAGTGACGAGTCGGCCGATTGCATCACAAGCGATCCGCGCTGCCAGCGATTCGCCAGGCCTTCCACGACCACGTCCTTTTTCTCGAGACCGAGCGCCTCCACGACGGCATGGGCGGTATCGCGGATGAGATTCGCGAGTGGAAGCTGCAACTCGCTTAGGGTTGCGGTCGCCTCCGCCGGTTCGAGATCGCTCGAGGCCGGCGCCACCGTCCGGGGCGCGTCGTCAAAGGCAATCTCGGCTGTGTGCTCAGTCAGCGACCTAACGACACCAACGCCATAGTGCGGATGGCGCACCTTCATCCCGACGTGCAGACTTTCGATATTCAGCGGCATCCCAATGCTTCGCGAGCTTTGCCCGGGCGGTCAAATCCGTCTCGCCTCACGCCGCGTTTTTTTGTTGTGCCCAATGCGGTGCGCCGACCATTCTGCCTTCCGCGCCCATGGAAATCGCCGCACCTGCCGATGAAGTAGTCATTCGCTATCCGCCCGGGTTCCGGGCGCGGCGCGGGCTGAACTGGGTCGTGATCGGCCTCCTCTATGCCTCGTTTTACATGTGTCGGTACAACTTCCGGTTCGCGACGCCCGGCATGGTCGCGGATTTTGGATTTAGCACGTTTCAAATCACGGGCATGCTTAGCGCGTGGTCGATCGCCTACGGCACGGGACAATTGGTGAATGGCCTTCTCACCGACCGGATCGGGGGCAAGATCGCGATGCTGATTGGCGCCGCCGGCACCATCATCATCAATCTCATCTTCGGGTTCGCCTCTTTCGCCGGCACTTTCGCGACCTTCTCCGCGATCTGGCTCATGAACGGCTACCTGCAGTCGTTCGGCTCGCCCGGCATGATCAAAATGAATGCGGCCTGGTTTCGTCGCACCGAGCGCGGGACCTTTGCCGGCATCTTTGGTTTCATGATCCAACTGGGTCAATTCGGGATCAACAATCTCGCGCCGATTATTCTCGCTGGTTTTACCGTCGGCACCTGGGTGGTGGCGAAAGGCGACTGGCATTGGCTCTTTCGGATTCCGCCGCTGGTTGTCGCTGTCGCGGCCGTCTTGCTTGTCATCTTCGTCAAGGACACGCCGGAAGAAGCCGGTTACCACGGCCTGATCGAACAGGCTGAGACCGGGACGACCACCAGCCGCACAACCTTGCGAGAATCTTTCACCACGATCTTTACTCATCCCCTCATTTGGTTTTACGCCATCGCTTACGCCTGCACCGGCGCGGTGCGCAATAGCTCGGATCAGCTCATGATCCTCTATTTCCACGACCAGTTGAAACTCAACCTGGCCGAAAAGCCCACGGCTGTTCTCTGGACCGTCAATCTGATGCCGCTGGTCGCGGTCCTCGGCGCGTTCAGTGCGGGATTTGTCTCGGACAAATTTTTCAAAGGGCACCGCTCTCCCGTCGCCATGACACTCTACTTCGTGGAGTGCGGGGTCATTCTGGTGGCGGCAGTAGTCATCGCGGCTGGCGTAGTTGGCCCGACGCCGATGGGAATATTTATCGGCTGCTTTTTTCTCATCCTGGTAGCGCTCACCGCCAACTCCACTCATGCGATCGTCGGCACCGCCGCGCCGATGGATATCGGGGGCCGGAAAATGGCCGGCTTCGCTTCCGGTGTAGTGGACTCGTTTCAATATTACGGAACCGCTGTTGCGTTGCCGCTGACCGGGTGGCTCATCGATCATTATGGCTGGGGCGTTTGGTATCCGGTGATGGCGAGCTTCGGAGCGATCGGCGGGGTCTCGATGCTGATGGTGATGCGCAAACAACGCCGAATGCACTCGAGCGGCGATGCCCGGGCAATCGCTCGCTAGAACAGATTCAACTGCTCCTGCGAGCGGCGAAAGGCCGCGGTCGAGAGTTCCGCGTGGGCTCCGATCCCGGAGCGGCGGCACGCGACTTCGAACATCGATCGGATTTGCTCGGCGAAAATTCCTTCGCCTTTCGTTCGCGTTCCCCAGCGGGCGTCATTTAGTTTCGTTCCGCCCCGAATATGGCGGATGCGTTCCAGCACCTTTTGTTTCCTTTCGGGGAAATGCTCTTCGAGCCAGTGCTCGAACATCGGCGCGATCGCCCACGGCAAACGCACGATTGTATAACCGGCAAACTGCGCGCCGGCGCGTGCGCAGGCTTCCACGATTTTCGGGATCTCGTGATCCGTCAGGCCGGGGATGATCGGAGCGACCATTACGCCGACTGGAATTCCGGCTGCGCGCAATATCTCGATCGTTTCCAACCGCGCCGCCGGCGACGAGGTGCGCGGTTCCATCACGCGCTGGATTTCCGGATCGAGCGAAGTCACGGAAACATTCACGGCCGCGGCGTTGTGCCTGGCCAGCTCGCCGAGAAGATCGGCGTCGCGGGTCACGAGCCGGTTCTTGGTGATGATCGCCACGGGGTTGCGGAACTTCGCGAGCACTTCAAGGCAGCCGCGCGTGATCCGCAGCTTTCGCTCGATCGGTTGATACGGATCCGTCACCCCGCTCATGACGACGACCTGCGGCTGCCACTTCGGCGATGATAACTCCGCCTCGAGCAACTTCGGCGCGTCCGTCTTGACCATGATCTTGCTCTCGAAATCCAGGCCCGCGGAAAGGCCAAGGTATTCGTGGGTCGGCCGCGCGAAGCAATAGATGCAGCCGTGCTCGCAGCCGCGATACGGATTCACGCTGGTCTCGAAACCAACGTCTGGACTGTTGTTCCGCGCGATGATCGTCTGCGTGTCGTCGCGAAAGAACTGCGTCTCGCGCCGCGGCTTCTCTTCGTCATCCGTCGGATCGATCTGAACAACATCGACATCGCCCAGATCGACATGGAGTTTTTCGAATCGGTTAGCCGGACTCCAGGACGCGCCGCGGCCGTGGATTGCGGGCGAGGGCGGCGGCTCTTCCTCGACGATCGGAACGAACTTATTTTTTGCCTTCTTGGATCGCTCAGCCACCGGCTAAGTTCACATGAACATAGACCGGTGTCGAGCGAGAAGGTGGATCGGCCGCTCCGCGGGCGATCCTTAAAATCGAGCGGCGGAGCGCTCGATCCACCTTGCTCGCTGGCGCGACGATGGCACAATTCTCGCGCAGCTCGAAACCTGGAGGGGTGGTCGAGCGGTTGATGGCTCCGGTCTTGAAAACCGGCAGGGCGCAAGCCCTCGTGGGTTCGAATCCCACCCCCTCCGCCACTCTCCGGAAAAGATTCCACTGCCCTCGCAGGGCTCACCAAGTCCAACCGCTCCGAGCGCCCAGTGCCGGCGCCGGCGTCGGTTCGCCCGGCGCGCGTGTCTCGTCGTTCGATGAAATACCTTCCGACGCGCAACTGCTCACGAGCGTCGCGGCGGCGAGCAACGAAATAATCGTGATCACGATCTTCAACGCTGCCAATCTGGCCTCATGTTTATTCGCACGCAAAGCGGCGTTGCTCATGGACCGCGGCCGACTATGGTGCGCTCCGGCCCTGAACTTCCATACGAAACCATGTTAAATCGTCTTCTAAAATTCTGCGCGCTCGGCGCGTTCGTCGCGGCCTTGAGCGGTTGCAGCACTGTCACCGACATGGTTACATCACATGTCCCCGAAAGGCATTCCGGCCGCGCCTCCATCGTCGTAGATCTCGGCGAACAGGAAGCGTATCTCTATCGTGGCAAACATCGCACCGCGTCATCTCGAATCTCGAGCGGTCGGGAAGGGCATCGCACGCCGGTCGGCCGCTTCGCCGTGATCCGAAAGGACATTGACCACCGCTCGAGTCTCTACGGAAGTTACGTTGATGACTCGGGCAGGATCGTGAAGGGAAACGTGGATACCAGGAAAGACAGTAAACCGCCGCATTCGCATTTCGAGGGCGCGCCAATGCCTTTCTTTCTCGAATTCTCTCCCGGGTACGGATTGCACCAGGGTTATCTGCCGGGCGTGCCGGCTTCACACGGCTGTATTCGCATGCCTTATTGGAAAGCTCGGCAGTTCTATAGTGCCGCGAATATAGGCACGCCGGTGGTGGTGAAGCCGTAGTTCCAGCGACCTATCATGAAATTTTTGCGGACCTTACATTTGTATCTCGGTTGCCTCTTCGCGCCGATGCTCATTTTCTTCGCGGTTACCGGTTCGTGGCAGTTATTTAACTGGCACGAGTCGAAAAAGGACAAGACCTACACCGCGCCGCCCGCGCTCGCCGCGCTTTCTTTCATCCATAAGGATGCGCACATTCCGGGAACTCCGGGTCGGCAGCCCACACCGCTTCGCTATTTCATGCTCGCGGCCGCGGCAGGTCTCGTCGCCTCGGCCGCACTCGGAGTCGTCATGGCCTACCGGTTCAGCCAGCGGCCGATCGTCGCCACAGTCTGTCTGCTCGCGGGAATTGCAGTGCCGGGATTGCTTCTCTGGATTTACCGGTAGCGCGCCTTAAATTGCCGCACCGCGTATGAGCTCTTTCGAAGTAACCGGTCTGCCCATCGACGAGCTCCAGGTTTTTCTCGCAGGCGCGCATCCCGATCCTTTTCGCATTCTCGGACCCCACCGGATCGGCGACGGCCTCGCCGTTCGCGTCTTTCGCCCGGACGCAAAAGAAGTGAGCATCGTGCTTCCGGGAAAAGATAATCAGCGCTTCGCTGCGGAACGGCTCAGTCGTGAAGGTTTTTTCCAGGCGGTCCTTCCCGAGATGAAGCGCGATGTCGATTACCAGATTCACCTGACGGGCTGGGATGGTTCGATGGCAATCGTGCACGATCCCTACGCCTTCGGCCCGATCATGGGTGAGATCGATCTCCATCTTTTCTCCGAAGGAAATCACCTGCAGATCTACGAAAAATTCGGCGCGCACCTCCGCACGATCGGCGGTGTCGCGGGAATTTATTTCGCGGTCTGGGCGCCGAACGGGCAGCGCGTCAGCGTTGTCGGCGATTTCAACGGCTGGGATGGGCGCACGAATCCGATGCGGCGGCTCCTGGGCAGCGGAGTCTGGGAAATATTTGTGCCGGACGTGGGCGAGGGCGTGCACTACAAATTCGAGATCAGGACGCCGGCCGGTGCCTTATTGCTCAAGAGCGATCCGTTCGCGCTTTTTAATCAGCACGGCATCCAGACCTCTTCGCTCGTTTACAATCTCGATCGCTACCAATGGAACGATCGCGAATGGATGGAAGCGCGTCCGGAACAGCGCTGGCACACGGGCGCGGTCAGCATCTACGAGGTCCATCTCGGATCGTGGAAACGAAAATCCGACGAAGGCGATCGGTCGCTCAGTTACCTCGAGCTCACGGAAACGCTTTTGCCTTACGTCCTCGAAATGGGCTACACCCATATCGAGCTAATGCCGGTAGCCGAGCATCCGTTTGAAGGCTCGTGGGGATATCAGGTCACGAATTATTTCGCGCCGACGAGCCGCTTCGGAACGCCGGACGAGTTCCGGCATTTCGTGGACGCATTCCACCAGGCGGGCATCGGCGTGATCATGGATTGGGTGCCGGCGCATTTTCCCAAGGACGCGCACGGGCTCGCCGAATTCGATGGCACCGATCTCTACGAGCACGCCGATCCGCGGCAGGGCGAGCACCAGGATTGGGGGACGTTGATTTTTAATTTCGGCCGCAACGAAGTCCGCAATTTCCTCATCGGCAACGCGCTCTTCTGGTTCGACAAATATCACATCGACGGTCTCCGGGTGGACGCGGTGGCGTCGATGCTCTACCTCGATTATTCGCGCAAAGCCGGCGAGTGGATCCCGAACGCGTTCGGCGGGCGCGAGAATCTGGAGGCCGTCTTTTTCCTCAAGCGCGTCAACGAAGTTTGCTACGAGCGCTTCCCCGGCATCATGACGATCGCCGAGGAATCAACCGCCTGGCCCGGCGTCTCGCGCCCGACGCATCTCGGCGGCCTCGGGTTTGGCTTCAAATGGAACATGGGTTGGATGCACGACTTCCTTCATTACATGGCGCTCGATCCGATCTTCCGGCGGTTCCATCACAACAACATCACCTTCTCGCTGATGTATGCATTCCAAGAGCATTTCGTTCTCGTCCTGAGCCACGATGAAGTCGTCCACGGCAAAGGTTCGCTCATCAACAAAATGCCGGGCGACGAATGGCAGCAGTTCGCGAATCTCCGAATGTTTTTCGCTTGGATGTACGGGCATCCCGGCAAGAAGCTGCTCTTCATGGGCGGCGAATTCGGGCAGCGGCGCGAATGGAACCACGATCGCGAGCTCGACTGGGACTTGCTTCAGCTCCCGCGCCACGACGGGCTGCGCCGGCTCGTCCAGCATCTCAACTACGTTTACAAATCCGAGCCCGCGCTCTGGGACCTGGATGATACGCATGAAGGTTTCGAGTGGATCGATTTTCACGACGCCGACAACAGCGTGGTCGCGTTCATGCGGCGATCGCGCGACGGCGATGTGATCGTCTTCGCGGTGAACGCGACGCCGCTGGTGCGGAATGGTTATCGGCTCGGCGTGCCCGGCGCCGGCTTCTATCGCGAGATCATCAACACCGATGCCGAGACCTACGGCGGCAGCAACGTCGGAAACATGGGCGGCTTCGAGGCCGAAGATTTTCCGTGGCAAGGCCGGACGCACTCGCTCATGATCAGTCTTCCGCCGCTAGCGACGGTGGCGTTCAAGCTGGAAAGCAACCAGGGAAGGGCGATTTCCAAATCGCCCGCGGCGGTTTAGAAACCGCCGCTCCTTGTCATTCTGCTTGACTGCTTCCGCTCGCCTTCGCCATTCTCCAAACGCTTCCCCCTATATGAAAAGAACTTCTTCCCCCGCCTTCACCCTGATCGAAATGCTGGTTGTGCTTGCAATCATAGCCGGACTCGCAATTTTCGCCGTGCCCGCACTGACCCAGGCGCTGACCCGCGGTCAATTGACCGGGACCATGAACAACGCCCGGCAATTGTACCTGGTCAGTTTTCAAATGGCCACCGACGGCGCGACGAATTCCGACCCAAACCTGTCGTGGCCGGGCGATGATACGGCGATGACTACCTTGCAGGCGTATTGCGAAAAACTGGTGCGGAATGACTACCTCAAGGGCGGCGATCTCCAGAAAATCCTCAATGCCCCTGGTTCAAATTGTAACGTGACGGTCAGTACTGACACGCCCCCGAGTGTGACCCTTGCTGGGACTAGTGCCTTAAAAGTCTACAGGGTTACCTCTACAGATGCGTCGAATACGATTTTTGCGGTGACGGCCAATTACACCTACAACACGGCCCTTCCTCCTGCTACTGCTCCGTACGGCGACAAAGGATTCGTGGTGATGCGGAAAGGTGGGGATGGTTCCGTATTGAGAAAGAATCAAGCAACCCAGGCGAACACCGGGGACGACCTCGCAAAGTTTCAAAACGCGACGGGTATTTTGACTACGAATGCCTCAGCGGAGACGCCAGCAATGGTGCTCACGAATCCGAAGTAGTTTTTGTCCGGCGCGACGGATGGCGCAAATTTGACTGTTCCACGGTCGGAATGATTTCCGACTCGAATTCGCCATCGGCCACCCGCGTTCGTATTTTCGATTTCGGGCGCACGGCTGCGACCGTCTGAATCACTTTGCCGGCTGCGTCCGTCGTGATGCTGTACCCGCGCCGCAAGGTCGCGTCGGGCCCCAGGACGCGAAGCACGCTCTCGACGCGCTGAAAACGCTGTTGCGCGTTTTGGAGAAATCGCGGCGGCTGTGCGACGATGCGCCGGCCGAGCTCGAGCAAGTTGGCGCGTCGCAGAATCAGCTCGCGTTTTGGATCGTGCGACTTCAATGATTGCGTCCGCGCGGACAGAGTCGTCCGTGCGTCGATCACGAATTGTTTAAGCCGACGTCGAAGCGATTCCGCGGTCAGATCGAGCTGCTGCTGGGCGTCGCGCATCCGCTGCACCAATTCGCGCGCGAGGGTGCGCTCGGATAAAAAACGCAGCCGGGTCTGGCTCTGCACCAGAAAACTGCGGAGACATTTCTGAAGACAGTTTGCCAGTTCGCTCACGCGGCGGCCGAGTTCGACCGAATCCGACACAATCAATTCCGCTGCAGCGCTCGGCGTTGGCGCGCGCAAGTCCGCCACGAAATCGGCAATCGTGAAATCGATCTCGTGGCCGACGGCGCTTACCACCGGTATCGCCGAATGAAAGATGGCGCGCGCAACGATCTCCTCATTGAATTCCCAAAGGTCCTCGATACTTCCGCCGCCGCGCGTGATCACGATCAGGTCGATCGGTTGCCATGCTTCATTCGGCACGGCCATCTCATTGATCGCGGTGGCAATTTCAGCGGCGGCTCCGATGCCTTGGACGCGCACGGGACTGATCAGCACCGAGACATTCGGCGCGCGGCGGCGCAGCACGTTCAACATGTCGCGAATCGCCGCGCCGCTCGGCGAAGTGATGATGCCGATTCGTTTTGGGAATTTTGGCAGCGGCCGTTTGCGCGCGGGATCGAAGAGGCCTTCCGCTTCCAGTTTGCGCTTGAGCGCTTCGAATTTCGCCTGGAGCAGCCCAGCGCCGCGGGTTTGCAGGATTTGGACGCTGAGCTGGTATTGTCCGCGCGCTTCAAAGACAGAGACGTTGCCGTAAACCTGGACTTGCGCGCCATCGGCGATCGGCGGCGCACCGGGCGGGAGGGTGTTGCGAAAGATGACGCACGAGATCGCGGCCCGCTGATCTTTGAGCGTGAAATATTGGTGGCCCGAGGGATGCAGTTTGTAATTCGAGATTTCTCCCTGAACCCAGACCGCGCCGAATTTTGTCTCGAGCGTGCCGCGGATGGCGCGCGTGAGTTCGGCGACGGTGAGGACTTTCGACGTCGTCTGAAAAAAATCGGGCGTCAGTTCCACGGCGACGTCACGAGCCAAACAATTCGTTCTGCGTCCCGACCGGCGGCTTGAGCCCGAGCTTTCTGTAGGCGTTCGGAAGCGCCACGCGCCCTTGCGGCGTTCGCTTGATATATCCTTCCATGATCAGGTAGGGCTCGTTCACTTCCTCCAGCGTTCCCGCTTCCTCGCCGACCGCCACCGCCAGCGAGCTCAGACCAACCGGCCCGCCGTTAAATTTGTGGATCAACGTTTCGATGATCCGCTTGTCCCATTGATCGAAACCATCGCGATCGATCTCGAGCATCGTCAGCGCCTTGTCCGCCAGGTCCGCCGTGATTTTTCCATCGGCTTTCACCTGCACGTAGTCGCGCACCCAGCGCAGCAGGTTGTTCGCAGTTCGCGGCGTCCCTCGGGTCCGCGCCGCGATTTCCGCCGCGCCGGCCGCATCGATCTCTACGCCGAGCAACCCGGCGCTTCGCAAAATGATTTTATGCATCTCTTCCGCGCTGTAGTAATCCAGCCGCGCCGTCATTCCAAAACGAGAACGTAACGGTGCGCTCACCATCCCGGCACGAGTGGTCGCGCCGATGAGCGTGAACTTCGGAAGCTGGAGCCGGAGACTGCGCGCCTGCGGCCCTTGATCGATAATAATATCGAGCCGGTAATCCTCCATCGCCGGGTAAAGATATTCTTCGATCGTCGGTTGGAGCCGATGGATTTCGTCGATGAAGAGCACGTCGCCTTTTTCGAGGCTCGTGAGCAGGCCGGCGAGCTCTCCGGCTTTTTCGATCACCGGGCCGCTCGTGTTTTTCACGTTCACGCCCATGGCGTTCGCGATGATGTTGGCCAGCGTCGTCTTCCCGAGGCCAGGCGGTCCGCTGAGAAGAATATGCTCGAGCACGTCAGCGCGTTGCTTCGCCGCTTCCACGAGCAGCTCGAGACGTTCACAGACTTTCACCTGGCCGGTGAACTCGCTGAACATCGGCGGCCGCAGCGAGACTTCGAAAGCGGGATCGGATTCTGGCGGTTTCACTTCTCGTTCTCCAGATTCTTCGTCATGACCAGTTCCGTGCCCCGCGCTTTCACAATGTAATCCACTTTGTCGAACGCATTCCGGATCAGATGCAAGCCGAGCCCGCCGGGTTTGATTAAATCGTGGGCACGGCCTTTCATCGTGTGCGCCTCGGTTTTCTTGCCGTAATCGCGCAGCCGCATCCGAATGCAATTACGCATTCGCTCCAGCGAAAGCGATATCAACTGATCGTCGCGTAAATGGTAAGCGTGCCGAATAATGTTGGTGCAGGCTTCGTCTACCCCGAGCACCATGAGAGTTCGTTCCTTCTCGGAAAACGGATGCACCTCGAGAAATTCGCGCACGATCTTTCGCATCGGCGCCAGGTTGCCCGTGTGGCTGGAGAACTCGACTTTCTTTTTTTTCATCGACCCGTGAACGCTGAACTTATGGCCCGTCTCCTTCAACTCCCCAACCGAAAACACGGTGGACAGCCGGAGCAACCATAGCTCTCTTTCGTCATGTGGAAATCATTGCTCGCGGCGGCGCTTCTCGCGACCCCCGCCTGGGGGCAGGAGAATGGGAGCGCGTACGAAGCCTTGCGCGTGATCGGGACGCAAATGAATCGCCAGCTGGTCAATCATGTCATTTCGATCACGGGCGTTGATGGCGATCCGCAGCCGCGAGCCTGGAAAGTATTAGTGGCCGATCAAAACGCGGCCGGTGGCGTGCGCGAGATCGTGGTGGAAAATAACCGGATTTTGTCGCAACGGGCGCCAAACCGTTCGGTCGTCGGGACGGCCCGGGGCGCGACGGTGAACACCGCTCGTCTCAATCTCGATTCGACCGGCGCATATTCGGTTGCGAGTCACACCGCGGAAACGTCTCATGTCACCTTCGCGCTCGAGAGTTACACCCTGCGGACGGATGATCGCGGCAATCCAATCTGGATCGTGACGCTGGAAAACCGATCCAGAGCCCCGCTCGGCACCATTCACATCAAGGCGAACGACGGACGAGTGACGCGCGTCGAGGGCATGTATACGGGACGGAACATGGACCAGGTGGAGGACGACAGCGCGAAACCCGATGATCGGAACGCCGATCCGGAAGAGGATCCCGATGAGAATATCGTCAAGCGGCGCATCAAGCGGCTCTTCCGGAAAACCAAGGAAGACGCACGCCACATCTTTGTGCGAGCACGGAGTTCCTTCGTGGATTTCGTGAATCGTTGGTAACCGGCTTTTCGTATCAACTGTAGCCGCGGCCCTGTGGGCCGCGCGGGATTAGATACTCGCTGCTGTTCAGCGATCGAACGGCCCACAGGGCCGTTGCTACAACGGCGACAAGGCGGATATTCGAAAACGGACATGAATACCGCGAACGAAATCTGGCCCGCCCTCCGTTTCAACGAATGGAAGGAAACGGCCGCTACGCTCCACATGTGGACGCAGATTGTCGGCAAGATCCGGCTTTCGCTCACGCCGTGGACCAACCATTCCTGGCACGTCACGCTCTACCTTACCGCTCGCGGTCTGACGACTTCGCCCATTTTCTTTGGCGCGCGCGTGCTTCAGATCGATTTTGATTTTGTCGATCACGTCCTGCGAATGCAAACGGGCGAGGGGATTAAGAAAAATATCAAACTCGCTCCGAAATCGGTCGCCACCTTTTATCGCGAAGTGATGGACGCGCTCCGCGAACTGGAGATACCAATCGAGATCAATACGTCGCCGAACGAAGTCGATCCCGCGATTTCCTTCGAGAAAAACGAAAAGGATTCCGCTTACGATTCCGATTACGCGAATCGTTTCTGGCGGGTGCTTCTGCAGAGCGACCGCGTCTTCAAGGAATTTCGTTCCGAATTCTGCGGCAAATGCAGTCCAGTCCATTTTTTCTGGGGTAGCTTCGATCTGGCCGTGACCCGGTTCTCCGGCCGGCATGCGCCGCAACACCCGGGCGGCGTTCCGCATTTGCCAGATGCTATCACGCGCGAAGCGTACTCGCACGAAGTGAGCAGCCTCGGCTTCTGGCCCGGCAATGGAATGATGCCCGAGCCGATTTTTTATTCCTACGCCTATCCGGAGCCGAAGGGGTTTCCGGAAGCGAGAGTGCAACCCGCCGCGACGAGCTACAATGCGCAGCTCAAGGAATTCGTGCTTCCGTACGACGCGGTCCGGCAGGCGGCGGCGCCCGATCAGGCGCTCCTCGATTTTGCCCGCACCACTTACGACGCGGCCTCGACCTTGGGAAATTGGGATCGCGCGGCTTTCGTGGAGGCCAAACCTGACTTGCATTCGCGTCGCCAACACCCGTAAAGTTCGCGCGATGCTTTCCATTGATGAAGCCGCGGCGGAGCGGGGCGCCTGGCGCGCTGTTCCCCAAGGCTGGCGGCAATTGTATGGGGACTTCAATCGCCTCGGAGTCAGCCTGGAATGGCACGATTTCCGGACGGAGCGGCCGCTCGATTGGGGCTTGAGCTTTCGTCCACGCAGTGTGGAATTCTGTCTCAACATGGAAGGCCGCGGGGCTGTCGGCGCTCGGTCGCAGGCCGATTACTTTCCGGGCAGCGCCGGTTACTACGCGCTGACGGACGAGCCGTTGCGGGCTTCCCGCCACGCCGGGGACCATCATCAGTTCGTCACCCTGGAATTTTCGCGCGAGCAATTGCAGAAGCAGCTCGCCGATTGCGAAGCCGACCTCGAGCCGCAATTGCGCGCCGCAGTTTTCCCCGGCAAGGAAAG
>JBEEHU010000130.1:0-5284 GCA_041167565.1 Verrucomicrobiota bacterium
GACCCGATCGATCAGTGCACCTTCTATTATACGAACGAGTATTTAAAGACTAACGGGGCCTTCAACTGGTCTACGCGTATCGCCAGTTACAAGTTCCCATCCTGCGTCTCGGCCGCGAATTTGTACGGCACAGTCACCGGCACAATCACTTCGGCCGAGACAGGTGCTCCGATTTCTGGGGTAAGGGTGGCGTTGAGCAACGGCTACGCGGGCGCCAGTAACGTCAGCGGTGTCTACACCATCCTCGTTCCGGCTGGCAGCTACACCGCCACTGCCGCAGACGCGGCCCGCAACTGCGCCTCGGCGTCGCCTGCTTCGGCTCCGGTCGCCCCGCCGGGCGGCGGAACGGTAACCCAGAACTTCACGATGACCGGCACATCGAAGCTCGAGGCGAACGGCGTCACGATCGACGATTCGCTCGGCAACGCCAACGGCATCGTCAACAGGGCTGAATGCGTAAAAGTGAACCTCGGCGTCAAGAACAACGGCTGCGCGAAAGAAACGTCGATTTCTGCCAAGCTCACGACAACGACTCCGGGCGTCACCATTATCGACGCGGACTCCAGCTATTCAGACAAGGCGATCGACGCGAGCGGTACGAACACGACGCCGTTCAAGATCTCCGTTTCGGATACATTCGGCTGCGGCACCCAGATCGCGCTTTCCCTCAACCTCACTTACGCAAGTGGAACGAAGTCGATCCCGTTCACCGTCCCGACCTGCGCCGGCGGTCCAGATCAACCGATCGCGCCCCACACTCTTACGACGAGTGATTTGACCCAGGCCGATCGGATTGGCCGGGATGGTCGCCCGAGCACCTGCGCCGGCAAAGCGAGCCCGGGCGGTGGTTTCGCCGGAACCCATTATTACAAAACCTACACCTTCACCAACACGAGCGGCGCGGCTCGTTGCTACACCGTGACGATCAACGCGGCCCTCGGTGGCCCGGGGGACATCGAAAGCGTCGCCTACGACCAGACCTACGATCCGGCTAACATCTCCACGAACTACCTTGGCGACACTGGTATCAGCGGCCTCGGGACGACGGTCGACAAAGCGACCTACTCGTTCACCGTTCCCGCACTGCATAACTTCGTGGTGGTGGTGAATACGACGGGGACGACAGCGTCCTCGCAGTTCAGTGGCACAGTCTCGGGCTTCATAGATAACAACGCCGGACCTGGCGCGACCTGCTCCTCAAGCCCAACGCCAACGGCGACCCCAACCGCAACGCCAACCGCGACTCCAACCGCAACGCCAACCGCAACGCCAACGGCGACCCCAACCGCAACGCCAACCGCGACTCCAACCGCGACTCCAACCGCAACGCCAACCGCGACTCCAACGGCAACGCCAACCGCAACACCAACAGCGACGCCAACCGCAACACCGACCGCGACGCCAACCGCGACTCCGACGGCAACGCCAACCGCTACCCCAACCGCAACTCCGACGGCAACGCCAACCGCTACACCAACAGCGACTCCAACGGCAACGCCAACAGCGACGCCAACGGCTACACCTTTACCCGCGGCACAGCCGCAGAATCTCTCGACCCGCATGCGGGTGGACGTTGGCGATAACACCGGCATCGGGGGCTTCATCATCACCGGAAACGTTTCGAAGCACGTGGTCATTCGAGCCATTGGCCCCTCGTTGACCAAATTCGGATTCGCGTCTGCCGATTTACTTCCCGACCCGACTCTGGAGGTCCACGGTCCGGGGACCTTCGTCATAACTAATAACGACTGGAAGGATACGCAGGAGGCCGAGATCAGAGCCGACGGTTTGCCGCCGGAGAACAATCTGGAATCAGCGATCGACGCGACCTTGCCTGCCGGAAATTACACCGCCATCGTGAGAGGGAGGCCAGGCACGACCCAGACAGGTATCGCCCTGGTTGAAGTCTTCGATCTCAATCCGGGGGCCAACTCGAAGCTGGCCAACGTCGGCACCCGGGCTTACGTACGCACCGACAACAACGTAGTGATCGCCGGCTTCATTCTGGGTAACAACCAAGGCAACGACCGCATCATCGTCCGGGGCCGGGGCCCAAGCCTCAGCGCGTTTAACGTTCCGGACCGGCTGGAGGATCCGATGCTGGAGTTGCGCACCCAGAATGGCACTCTCATCCGGGCGAACGACGACTGGCAGGACGACTCGGCGCAAGCTACGGAGATCAGCGGGGCCGGATTCGCGCCTTCCAATCCGAAGGAGTCCGCCATTGCCGCGACCCTGGCGCCGGGACAATACACTGCCACCCTTTCCGGGGTGAACCGTACCAGTGGTAATGGCCTGGTGGAAGTTTTCGATCGCGGCGGACCGTAGACCGCTGAGGCAATCGGACGCCGTCTGGGCGGATCGAAAACGACAGCTAAGCCGTACTACGCCAAGGAGACCGCCTTGATATTGACGAACTCACGGATTCCTTCCGCGCCGAGTTCGCGCCCGAAACCGGAACGCTTCGCGCCGCCGAAGGGCAGTCGCGGATCGGAGGCGACCATGCCATTGATAAACACCATGCCGGTCTCCAGCTCGGCGGCGAAAAGTTCCTGCTCAGCCGGATCGTTTGTCCACGCGCTGGCGCCCAAACCAAACGAACTGTCGTTCGCGATCCGAATTGCTTCCGCCGCGTCATCCACCCGAAAAAAGGACGCCACCGGGCCGAAGATTTCTTCGCGGTAGGCAGGCGAATCACCCGGAATGTCGGTGAGAACCGTGGGCTCATAAAAAAATCCGGGGCGGTCGATTCGCTTTCCGCCCGTGAGTAACTTCGCGCCGGCGGCGATGGAATCCCGCACTTGCTTGTCGACCCCACGCAAAATCGCTTCGGTCGCGAGCGGCCCGATCTCAGTCGCAGGGTCGAGCGGATCGCCGGCTCTGAGCGATCGCATGCGTTCCGCAAATTGCGCGACGAAGCGATTGTAGATTTGCTCTGAAAGCACGAAGCGCTTGGCGGCGATGCACGATTGGCCGGTATTGAGCGTGCGCGCGGTGATGCCGGTTGTGATGGCCGCCTCGAAGTCGGCGCTCGGCATCACGATAAACGGATCGCTGCCTCCCAATTCGAGAACGCTCTTCTTGATCTGGCGCGCCGCGGCGCTCGCTACTTCACTGCCGGCGCGCTCGCTTCCGGTGAGCGTCACCGCCTTCACGCGCGCGTCGTCGATCAGGCTGCGCGTCTGTTCGGTCTCGATGAGCAACGTCTGGAAGACGCCCTCCTCGAATCCGGCGCGCCGAAAAATATCTTCGATCGCCAGGGCGCATTGCGGAACGTTCGCCGCGTGTTTGAGCAGGCAAACATTGCCCGCCATCAAAGTGGGCGCGGCAAAGCGAAAGACCTGCCAGAAAGGAAAATTCCACGGCATGATCGCCAGCACGGCCCCGATCGGCTCGTAACGAATGTAACTTCGCTTCGCATCTGTCGGGATCACCTGGTCGGAGAGAAAGCCTTCCGCTTTCTCGGCGTAGAAGCGGCAACCCTTTGCGCATTTCAGAATTTCGTCGGTGGCGCCACGCAGCAGCTTTCCCATTTCGAGCGTGATGACACGCGCGAGTTGTTGCTGCGCCTGCTCGAGTAAATCTGCTGCGGCGGCTAGCTGTCCCGCGCGTTCCGCGAATGACGTTCGGCGGTACCGCTCGAAAGCATTCGCAGCCTTCGCGAGTTTCTCTTCAATTCGCGCCGAATCGAGGGCGCTGAATTCCTTCAGCGTTTCGCCCGTGGCCGGATTTACCGATGCGATCGCCATTCGACTTTATAATCGCAGACCTTTCGGGATCAAGACGCGGTCGAGCAAATCGAAACTCCATTGTACCAATAGCGCGAGGACGGCCGCGGGGATCGCGCCTTGGAGGATGGTGGCGTGATCGTTCAAGTTCAAACCGCTCAAGATCGGTTCACCGAGACCGCCGGCCCCGATCAGGGCGGCCAGAGTCGCTGTGCCGATATTAATGACCGCGCTCGTTTTAATTCCGCCCAGGATCGTGCGCGATGCGATCGGCAAATAGATTTTCCAAAGCCGCGACGAGGGTTCGAGACCAAGCGCGATCGCGGATTCGCGAACCGGCTGCGCGATGTCCTGCAAACCAGTTGCGGTGTTGCGAACAATCGGGAGAAGCCCGTAAAGAAAAAGCGCGGCGATCGCGGTGCGCGGGCTGATTCCGAAAAACGGAACCGGGACGAGCAAAGCGAGGAGCGCCAGAGATGGAATTGTCTGCACGGCGCCGGTCACCGCGAGAATCGCCTGTCCGAGCGCGCCGCCGCGGCTGGCTGCGATCCCCAGCGGTATCCCGACAATAATCGAAAGCAGAAGCGAGATACCGGCCAGCTCGAGATGGCGCGTGGTCCAGCGAACCAGCTTGTGTGTGAGAGTTTCGCCACTTCGCCGCTGCTGCGACGACTCACTGCTTTGAAAATAAAGGTCGGCGGCGCGCGCATAGTTTTTGGTTCGCTCCGCCTCGGCGTTCAACCGAATCATCCGGGCTTCATCGAGCGTTCCTTCGAGCTTACGCAAAACCGAAATCGCTTTTGGCGGCAACGTTAACCGATAAAGAAAGACGGCTTTGTACTGCGGGAAGAATTGAAGATCGTCTTCCAAGACGACCAGATCGTTCTCGCCGATCTTCGCGTCGGTCGAGTAGGCATCTTTGATGTCGATCGAACCTTTCCGAAGCGCGCCGTAGCCGAGGCCGTGATCGATGCCGGAGACATTTTGGGTTGGGAGTTGATACCGCGCGGCGAGCGGCTGCCAGCCGTCCCGCCGATCGAGGAATTCGTGGGTCAGCCCGAACTTGAGCTCTGGGTGATTTCGCAAATCGCTGATCTTACGAATTTGCAATCGCTCCGCCCCCGAGCGCTGCATGACCAGCGCGTAGGTGTTGTTAAAACCGAGCTCACCCGTCATGCCCACTCCCGATTTCTCGAGCTGAGTTCGGATCTCGCTGACTGATGTCGTCGGCGATGTTTTGAGGATTTCTTCGCCGATGGTCCCGGTGTATTCGGGATAAAATGCGATCTGGTCGGTGCGCAGGGCTTCCCAAAGAATGATTGTGCCGCCCATCCCTTGACGATGCTCCGTCGCGATCCCGGCATCTTCCATCGCGCGCTTCGCGATCTCGGCGAGGACATACGACTCAGTAAATTTTTTCGAGCCGATGATGATGGGCTCGGCATCTACGGAAGATGAGAAGAGAATCAAGAAAACAGGAAAGCAGGAAAAGAAGATCGGGAGGAATTGCCAAAGACTGCGCGACGTCGGGGCGCCGAGGCTCCTCCCACATTCCT
>JBEEHU010000131.1:0-3831 GCA_041167565.1 Verrucomicrobiota bacterium
GGTTCGATCCCGGTTTACGCCTCGGCGGAAACGATGCGCGATCTCGCGCGCGTTTATGAATTCGCTTTCAACGGGCTCAATCGATTTCCGGGCTATCTGGTGCCGGCGCCGCACATCATCGACGGTCCATTTCAACTCGGGGAAACTCTAATCACGCCGCTGCCAGTGCCGCACGGGCGATCGATGGTCAACGGCTACCTGTTTTCCCGGAACAGCGAAAAGCTCGTCGCTTACCTCAGCGATTGCAGCGCGGTCCCGGGTGAAATTGTGCGGCAGATTGCGGAGGTAAAGGTCTTGATCATCGACGCGCTGCGTCACCGGCCGCATCCCACGCATCTCACGGTCAGCCAGGCTCTCGAGGTTTCCGCGAAAGTGCAGCCGGCGCGCACGCTCTTCACTCACATTTGTCATGACCTCGCGCAAACCAGCGAAGCCGAACTTCCGGCCGGCGTCGGCATCGCCTACGACGGATTGAGATTGCATTTCTAAGATGCGAATCCAGTCGCGCCTGAAACTCTTGGTTGTCGTTTGTTTGACGCTTTCGACGCGTCTGGTTTTGGCGGAGACCCCGCTCGCGCCCGCGACCATCGTCGTTTTCAACAAGGACGTTCCGGAGTCGATCGAGCTGGCTAAATACTATGCAAAAAAGCGTGGAGTTTCCGGTGACCATCTGATCGGCCTGACCTGTTCCAAGGCGGAAGAAATCAGTCGCGACGAATACGATGTAACGATTCGCGATCCTTTGCGTGCCGCGTTCCTGGAAAAAAAGTGGTGGACGCTCCACGAGGTTCGCGGTGGTCAAACTACGATCACGGCGAATTCAATTCGCTTTGTCGCGCTGATCAAAGGGATGCCGCTAAAAATCCGGGCGGCCACCGATTACCCCGGAGACAAACCCGGCGCGCCGCCGATCGCCAACCGAAATGACGCTGCAGTGGACTCCGAACTTGCGGCGCTCGGCGCTTTTACCAGCCAAATCTCCGGCGTGCTGCCCAACCCGTATTTTCAGAGCTATCGCGCGATTACCGACTTCGAAAACTCGGCGCTGATGCTCGTCTGCCGGCTCGACGCTCCCTCCGGAGCGACCGTCCGCCGTATGATCGATGACGCAATCGAGACCGAGAAGACCGGGCTGTGGGGCCGGGCATTTGTCGACGGCGCACACAATACGGGACAGGGCCTCGGGGTGGGGGATTCGTGGCTGGCGGAGATTCCCGGCCAACTTCACAAAGCCGGCATCCCGGTCATCTACGACGATTCGCCCGAAATCTTTCCGGACGGTTATCCGATGACGGATTGCGCGCTTTATTTTGGATGGTACGCGGGCACGATGGCCGGTCCGTTTACGCAGTCGGACTTCCGTTTCGTGCCGGGCGCAATCGCGGTGCACATCCATTCGTTCAGCGCGAGTACCCTCAAGTACGACAATGCGAACTGGGCCGGGCCGCTTCTTTCGAAAGGCGCCGCCGCCACGATCGGCAATGTCTACGAACCGTATTTGCAGCTCACTTCCCACCTAAACGTCTTGAGCGATCGGCTGCTTCACGGTTTCACCTTCGCCGAGAGCGCCTACATGTCGGTGCAGACGCTTTCCTGGATGTCGGTCATGGTGGGCGATCCACTCTACCGGCCATATGCGGCGTGGTTGCGCATCGAGGAAAAGCCTGAGACCGAAAAGAGTTCGTCGGATTGGAAAGCGTATCATGAGTTCGCGGCGCAAAACGGCTCGCGGCCAGTTGCGGAATTTCGCGCCCAAGCCAGGCAGTTTGCGGCGCGAACCCGCAATGCGCCGATGCTTGAAGATTTGGGGTTGATCGAAGCGGCGGCCGGGAACTTCGCAGCGGCGTCCGCCTGTTTCGATCAGGCGCGCACCATCTACACGAAACGCGACGACATTCTCCGCGCCGTCATGCACGAGGCGAATGCCCTGGCGAAAGACAATAAACCGAAACGGGGCCTCGATCTTATCCGGAGCGTCCTTCGCATCGTATCGGATGCGCCCGCTTCGGCATTGTTGAAGAAACTGGAGATGGAACTGCGCGCCGCGAAACCGCCCGCGACGCCAACGAACGTGCGAAGGCCATGATGACGCGCTCCAGTTTGTCATCCTGAGCCGCGCAGATTGCGAAGGACCTCACACCCGAAGTCTGCGGGAGCGAATATTGCGACGCGCGACCTAACGTAAACGCATGATGTTTCGCGCCAGCGTCAGAGCGCTTGTGAGATCCCTCGCCGTCTCCGCGGCTCGGGATGACACGGTGATTTACCGAATGATCCCGCGTTCGCTCTCTTCGATGAACTCGACGATCTGATTGATCTCCGCGCTCGCGGGCAATTCGTTCCGGATCGCTTCGACCGCCTGCCGCGTGTTGTACTTCGAGCGGTAGATCAGACGAAACGCTTCTTTGATCACCTTCACGCTCTCCGCCGGAAAGCCACTTCGCTCCAAGCCGACCAGATTGATCCCGCGCACTTTGGCCGGATTCCCGTCCGCAATCATGAACGGCGGGATGTCCTGCACAATCTTCGAGCAGCCGCCCGTGATCGCATAGCGGCCGATCCGGCAAAATTGATGCACTGCCGTGAGACCGCCCATGATGGCGTGATCGCCGACACGCACGTGGCCCGCGAGCGTTCCGTTATTCGAAAAAACCACCGCGTCGCCGACGGTGCAATCGTGACCGACGTGGCTGTAGGCAAGAAAGTTTCCGCAATTCCCGATCCGTGTTTTGCCCGCCGCGGTTGTGCTTCGGTTGACGGTAACAAATTCCCGAAACGTATTCTCGTCGCCAATCTCCAGATAAGTCGGCTCCCCTTGATATTTCAGGTCCTGCGTTTGCTGGCCGATCGAGCTGTAGGCGTAAAATTTATTCCGCGCCCCGGCGGTCATTGGCCCGCAAAGGGTGACATGATGCTGGAGCCAGCAGTCCGGACCGACGACCACTCCCGCCTGCACGATGCAGTACGGCCCGATGATCGTGCCGGCGCCGATTTCCGCCTGCGCGTCCACGATCGCGGTCGGATGAATCTGCGGGTTGCTCATTGATCCATGAACGTGAGCATCAGCTCACATTCAGAGACGACCGCGTCATTTACCGAGCAACTGCATTTCAGACGTGCCAGTTGTTTGCCGCGCGATTTCGTGACTTCGGCGGCGATGAAAAGGGTGTCGCCGGGATAAACTGGCTTGCGAAATTTCACCTCGTCCGCGCTGACGAAATAACCGAGCCGTCGTCCACTGCTCTTGGTGATTTTCATCATGAGAATGCTCGCGACCTGCGCCATCGCTTCGAGTTGCAGAACGCCCGGCATGACCGGATGGCCGGGGAAATGGCCCGCGAAGAACGGCTCGTTAATCGTGACCGATTTCGCGCCGATGCATTTTGTTTCGCCGTCGAACCTGACGATGCGATCCACCATGAGGAACGGATAGCGGTGGGGCAAAAGCTCCATGACCTCGTTGATATCGAGGCCGCCTTCGCCCACCGGGAACGTATGCGGCTGGAGCACCGGTGTGGCGCGCGCCTGTTCGCGCGCGAGCGCCCGCGCCAGCTCGGCGTTCGCGCCATGGCCGGGTTTGATCGCGATCACATGTCCGCGGATCGGTTGACCGAAAAGCGCGAGGTCGCCGATGATATCGAGGATTTTGTGACGGACGAATTCGTCAGGAAACCGCAACGGCTCCTTGCTCAGGACCGCGTCACCCCGGATCACAATCGCGTTCTCCAGGCTGCCGCCTTTGATGAGGTTTTTGTCCATGAGCGATTGGACATCTTCGTAAAAGACAAATGTCCGGGCCGGTGCGATCTCGCGCTCGAAAATCGCCGGCGT
>JBEEHU010000132.1:0-4079 GCA_041167565.1 Verrucomicrobiota bacterium
GCCTCCTTTCCCGATTTGCTCGCGCAGTCGCTCGAGCGGGATTTCTTTGCCGAAATGCCGGAACGTTTCCTGCCACGCCAGGACGTGGAGCTCATTGGAGTCGACCAGTGTCCCGTCGAGATCGAAAATTGCCGCGCGAATCATGGCTCGGTAGGGCGGCACTCCGTCGAGCCGCCCGAGGCAGCGACGATTCCGCCCCCGGCTCGACGGAGTCTCGTCTTACCAAAGAAGGGAGCGGTCGCCATGCCGATCATTTCTCTTTTGCCGTTTTCGCTGCTTCTGGCAATGGAGGAGGCTTGGGCGCGACCGCTGCCGGCCGCAGATCGCGCGGCAGTTCTACCTGCCGTTTCTTCCAGGATTCGTGGCGTGCCCGGGCCTGGGCGCCGGTGGCCAGCTTGAGCAGTTTCATTCCCCGGCCAATCACTTCCAAGTCATCGCCGGAGGGGAAATTCTTCGGCTCGGGCAGGAACCCATGAGGCTCCGCCGTGTCGAGAATAAGCCTCCATTCGAGATGTTCTTCACCGGGCAGGACAAAGGCGATCGGCTCATGATGCGCATTGATCAGGAGCAAAAACGTCTCATCACGGATCGGTTCGCCTTCGAACGAGAGCACGTCGATCGTGTCGCCGCTCAGCAACACTCCGATGCAGCGCACGAAGGGCGAGCCCCATTCTTCGTCGCTCATTTCGTTCCCGCCGGGATTGAACCACATCACGTCCCGAATTTCCGAGCCCCGAATCCGGCGGCCCTGGAAAAATTTCGGACGGCGAAAAACGGGATGATCCCGCCGCAGCTGAATCAATTTTCTCGTGAACTCCAGCAGCTCTTTCTGCTCCTCTTTGTGCTCCCAGGCGAGCCAGTTCAACTCGTTGTCCTGGCAATAGGTATTGTTGTTTCCATTCTGCGTCCGGGCCCATTCGTCCCCGGCCAAAAGCATCGGCACGCCTTGCGAGAGAAAGAGAGTCGTCAAAAAGTTCCGCTGCTGCCGGGCGCGCAATGCATTTACTTCCGGGTCATCCGTGGGCCCTTCCTCGCCGCAGTTCCACGAGTTGTTGTTGTTGTCGCCGTCCTGGTTGTTCTCGCCGTTGGCTTCATTGTGTTTGTCGTTGTAGCTGACGAGATCGTTCAGCGTGAAGCCGTCGTGCGCGGTGATGAAATTGATGCTGGCGTAGGGCCGGCGTCCGCTGTGCTGATACAGGTCCGGGCTGCCCGTGAGCCGGTAAGCGATCTCGCCAATGCGGCCTTCGTCGCCTTTCCAGAAACGGCGGACTTCATCGCGATACTTCCCGTTCCACTCCGCCCATAACACCGGGAAATTGCCGACCTGATACCCGCCTTCCCCGATGTCCCACGGCTCCGCGATCAATTTCACCTGCGAGAGCACCGGGTCCTGGTGAATGATTTCGAAGAAGGCGTGCAACTTGTTCACACCCTTGTCGTCGCGCGCCAGGGTCGAGGCCAGATCGAAGCGGAAACCGTCCACGTGCATGTCGTTCACCCAATAGCGCAGGCTATCCATCACGAGTTGGAGCGCGCGCGGATGGAGCAAATTGAACGTGTTCCCGGTGCCGGTGAAATCCATGTAATGCCGGGGATCCTCCGGTGATAAACGGTAGTAGGCCGCATTATCCACCCCGCGAAAACTCAGGGTCGGCCCGAGATGGTTTCCTTCCGCGGTGTGATTGTAAACAACGTCGAGGATCACTTCGATGCCGGCCGCGTGCAGATTGCGCACCATGCCTTTGAACTCAGAGACCTGCTCCCCCAACACGCCGCTGCTCGAGTATTTCGCTTCCGGGGCGAAAAATCCGATCGAGTTGTAACCCCAGTAATTGGAGAGGCCGCGATCGACTAAGATCTTGTCGTCGATGTGGTGATGCACCGGGAGCAACTCCACCGCCGTCACCCCAAGGTCTTTCAGATACTTGATCGCGCCGGCGCTGCCCATCCCCGCGTAAGTTCCGCGCAATTCCGCGGGCACGTCGGGACAGAGCCGGGTGAATCCCTTTACGTGCACTTCATAGATGATGGAACTGTGCAACGGAGTGCAGGGTTGCTTGTCGTGTCCCCAATCAAAGGCGTGATCGATCACGGCTGCCTTCGGCATGCCCCAGGCATCGTCGCGAAAGTCGCGCGCCAGGTCCTCCTGCGCGCCGCCCACGACGTAGCCGAACATTTCGTCCGCCCAATTCACCTGGCCGGCGATCGCTTTGGCGTACGGATCGATCAGGAGCTTCGAGCTGTTGAAGCGCATCCCTCGCTCCGGATCGTAGGGCCCGTAAACACGGAACCCGTAGAGTTGTCCCGGCCGGACATCGGGCAGAAAAACGTGCCAGACCTGGTCCGTTTGTTCCGTCATCGGGATGCGAATATTTTCCTGGGGCGCGTCGACGTTGTCGAAAAGACAAAGATCCACCGAAGTCGCCATCTCCGAGAAAATGGCGAAATTCACTCCGTCGCCGAGCCATGTCGCTCCGAGCGGATAGGGATAACCCAACCAAATTTTTACCGGCGTCATAAAATAAAAACGAGCGTTTCTTATCCGCTACGCTTTTGGGCTTGGCAATGGATTAACAATTTTTCGGGAATTCTCGCACGCTCGCTCGGGTGATGCTTAGGTGGAGCGCTCGATCCCACCATGAAGCGCGTCAAACCCGATCCAAACTGGCCGCAATCGTGGAAGGAATCCTACCTCTACGATCAGAGCGAAATCTACGGAGAGATTTCCCACCACGGTTACGCCTACGCCTACGCGATCCGGCGGCGCGAGACGCTGCGCCTCCTCAGGGAAGTCCTCACCCCCGGCGCGCGCATTCTCGACGTCGCGGCCGCCCAGGGAAATTTTTCGCTCGCTCTGGCAGAGCTCGGTTTCGACGTGACCTGGAACGATCTGCGCGTCGAGCTGGCGGATTATGTCCAATTAAAACACGAGCGCGGGCAGGTCCATTTTTCCCCAGGCAACGCCTTCGAGCTTCAGTTCCCCTCTTTGTTCGACGCGGTGCTGATCACGGAAATCATCGAGCACGTCGCCCACCCGGACGACTTCCTGGCCAAGGCCGCCGCTCTCGTCAGGCCCGGCGGCTACATCGTGATGACGACGCCCAACGGAGGCTATTTCAAGAACACACTGCCGAAGTTTTCGGAGTGCGCCGACCCGGCTGTTTACGAATCCGTTCAATTCAAACCGAATGCCGACGGCCACATTTTTCTGCTCCATCTCGATGAGATCGAGCCCCTCGCCCGACGCGCGGGCCTGGAAGTGGAAAAGATCGCGCTTTTCACAAGCCCGTTGACCGCCGGTCACATGAAGATGGAACAGCTTTTGAAAATCCTGCCGAGACGAATTGTCGAGTTGGCTGAAAACGCGACCGGACATTTGCCGGAGCGTTTCAAAGCGAGGGCGTTAGTCCAAATGGGCGTTCGCTTTCGAAAGGGAACATAGGCCTTGGGTCTGTGCGCTGATTCGCTAGCGAAAACGCCCGAACCACCCGTAAGGGAAAACATCGCCTGGGCAATCGGTAGCCCAGCGCGGAGGATTCACTTCCCGGTGCGGGCGCACCGCCATTTTCCCGCAACGTTCCTGGAGATAGCGGATCAACTCCTCGCACGCGTCGAGCTGCGCGCGGGTGGGTTGATCGCGGTTGAAATCGCCCACCAGGCAAATGCCGAGTCCGATGTTGTTCATGTAATCGCTGTGGACATGCCCGCCCCTCGCCTGCCGCACCCAGCGCTCGCCGATCTCGATCTGGCCGTTCCGCGTAGAGGTCCCGTTCCCGATCACGAAATGATACGCGAGCCCGTTTTTCATCCGGCGGACGTGGCGGTGGTAGTAATCGAAAACGCGGGCGCTCCCCTGGCGCGTGCCGCTGTTGTGCACAATGACGAATTTCCAGCGTGCCCGCTGCACCGGCGCGCGACGGATCGCCTCGATGTTCGCGCTGCTAAGATAGCGATAGTTCGCGGGTTGCCGCGAGAATGGCCACCAGCTGCGTTTGACCGGCGGCGGGGCCGGCGGCGGTTCGAAACCTTGTTCCTGCTCGAAACCTGATTTCTCGACGGTGATGTCCGAGGGGAGCGAT
>JBEEHU010000133.1:0-25047 GCA_041167565.1 Verrucomicrobiota bacterium
CCGAATTCGAAATAACGGGTCCAGCTTTTCGCCGTCGCGTCCGCACTTTGCCGCGCGACCGGTAAAAACTTTTCCCAGACGTGCGCGCACGCCACCATCAACGCCGCCACGGCTCGCAACGTATCTATATGAGCGAGCCGATCGGCCGCAGGACGCGAAGTCACGGCGCCGTTCTTGTTATCGCGAGGACTTTCATGGCGGCGTTGTGGCCGGGAATGCCGCTGACGGCGCCCCCGCGGTGGGCGCTCGAGCCGCATAAGAAGACGTTCTCGAACTCTGTCTCGACGCCCCACGTGCCGGCCTGGTCTTTCGTCGCGGCGAAGGGAAACGTCGGTGCGTCCTGGAAGATGTTGCCGTGGAAGAGACCGAGCGCTTCCTCGATGTCGACGGGGCTTTTGCTTTCGAGACAGAGATCGCCATTGCGCGCAACGGCGAGGCAATCTTCCAGCGGCTCGGCCAGCCATTCGTTCATGCTCTCCAGGAATTTCTTCTCGGCAGCGCGCCGCATCGCCGAGTTGTCCTGGGCAAACAAACGCCATGGCGTATCGATCCCGAAGAGCGTCATCGTATGAAAGCCCTGCGCGCGAAGCTCCGGCGCGAGAATGCTGTCGTCAGTGAGCGTGTGACAATAGACTTCGCACGGCAACTTCTCCGGCAAGCGGCCTTGCGCTGCCTGCTCGTAACTCACCTTCATTTCCTCATAGCCTTCCGAGCTATGGAACGTGCCGCAAAACGCCTCGGCCGCGGGATAGCGTGTCGCTTTTAATTTCGGCAAGCGGCGCAGGAGCATGTTGATCTTGAACACCGAACCTTCATCAGTCGCTTCGGGCTGGTAGGGCTGACTAACATACTTCGCGAGAACGTTGCGGCCGAAGTTTACGAGAAGAAACCGCGCATCGACTGATTGCCGTTTTCCGTCCACCTCGAATTCGACGCCGCGCTCCTTTCCGGTCACGTTCAGTGCCCGAAGTTCCACATTCGTTAGGAACTCAGCGCCGCTTTTCCGTGCCGTCTCTTCAAGCTCGCGCGCTACCGCGCCCATTCCGCCGACAGGAACTTTCCACTCGCCGGTCTTGTTGCCGATGAGGTGATAAAGGAAACAACGATTCTGCAAAAGCGTCTCATCATCCGGATGCGTGAAGACGCCGATCTTCGCGTCCGTGAAAACCAGCCCGCGGACCAAATCGTTTTGCAGATAGCGCTCGATCGCGCGCCCGAGCGGCTCCTCCGCCAGACTGCGCCAGGCCTCGCGCGAAGCATCATCGGCATCGAACCGGCGCTTGAACTCCTCTTTCGCGATCAGCGGCTCCAGCATCGAATCCCACGAATGTTCGGCGAAGACGCGTGAGAGATTGTAGAAGCATTTCATCTGCTCGTGCTCCGTTCGGTTTCCGGTGAGCTCGAACATCGATTGCGCGCTGGCCTCGTCCGACACGTTACTTAAAAGCAAACCATCATGCCGTCCATCCTTCACGTAAGGTGTGAAGGATCCGGTCGCGCGGCGGCGCAGCTCGAGCTTCAATCCGAGATCGCGAATGATCTTCTCCGGGAACAGGCTGACCAGGTACGAGTAGCGCGACAGCCGCGCGTCGTAATCGGGAAAGACTTTCTGCGAAGTCGTGGCCCCGCCGATGTAATCGTTCTTCTCCAGCAACAGCACGCTGAGTCCCGTGCGCGCAAGATAACTCGCCGCGACAAGACCATTATGTCCAGCGCCGAGAATCACCACATCGTAGCCCGCCTTGATCATGCTCATGCTCATGCTCCTGATCTTGCTCTTGATCGCGTCACTTCGGAGGGTGGTGCCCAAAGCTCAGCACGCGCGAGATCTTCCACGAGTCGCCAGTCTTCCGCCAAACCATCGCGAATCCGAAGGTCCCGCAGTCATCCTTGCCATTCTCCTTATGGCAAAAACGATGCTGGCCGATCTCCATCGCGCCATAATCCTTGATCGGATAAACCTCGAGACTCTCCTTCACCAAATCTCGCCGGATGTCGGGAGTGCTGGCGAACATCTTTTTGAAATCCGCGGCGTTCTGCCGGTAGTTCCCCAAGCCGCCGGTATCGTGATAAAACTCCAGGTCTTCGGTGAAGTAGGACATGAGCCGGTCGACATCGTGCGCGTTGAACGCGCCAAAAATCTCGCTGTCCATGCGCGCGATCGTCGCGGACAAATCCGTTTGTGTTTTGTCGGGCGCTTCCGCGGCGCGTGATAAGACAGACAGAACGAATAGGACTAGTGAAACAGGAAGCGATCGGCTCATTGGGCGACCATGACGAAAAACGCTGTCTGCAGCAAGGCCGCGCGATTGGTTGGAAAATGATTCGGCTGGCACGCGACGTTCTGCAAAATTGCGCCTTTGCCACCATCAGGTGGTGGAAGTGGTCGGCTCCGGCTTGGAAGCGATCCAGGCTTATGGCCGCCATCTGCCCGACGTTGTGCTGATGGATTATCAGATGCCGAAACTCAATGGCGCCACGGCCTGCCGCAACATCGTGGCGAAGTATCCCGGCGCACGCGTCATTCTGGTCTCGGGCTCACCGAAGGAAATCGCCGGCTCCGGCGCGCTCGCTCTTCTCGTAAAACCCATCCGGCTGGATCAACTTTACGCTGCGCTTTACGACGCGGCCCAGCCGCGCAGCTCGGCTCAAGCAGACTCATCAAGCTAGGCGGATACTCTTCCCCTACCGCGGCGGTCCGCTCATCGAGTTATACGACGATTGGTCCATCCCATTCGAGTCCCGATTTCGGTCCAGCAGCGTCGTGTCTACTTGCGAGTTCCTCTTGTCCGAGGTCCTGGTGGTTGTCACCGTTTCCCTCTGGGCCGCACAGCCGGCGAACCACAATAACAATGCGGCGGCAAAACCGAGTCCGATCGACTTCACGGCTTGGTTCTATCTTTAACGCGCTTTCGACGCAAGTCTGGACCGAGCCGCTAGAGATTCTTTCGAACCAACTACCTCACAGATATTTCTCCGGAATCGGATGCGTAGCGCTCTCGTGCTGCCAGTAGATGTTCACGATCCACCAGCGCGTGCCATCGTGGAATAATTGAATGCTGTTAATGCCGCGCATGAACGGCTCCGGGTCGTCCTCGCGATGGCGTGACTCGTACGTGCTCCAGACGTGCGCGATCCGCCCGAATTGTTCCGTCCGTCGCGCCACTTCCTTTTCATAGAAACCTTTATCGGCGAACAACGGCTCCACCCGCTGGATGTATCCCTCCACGTCCAGAACGAGCGGCGTAAGATCGACGTCGTTCCTTCCAGGAACCGTCGCCGTCGGGACGAGTCGCGCGCCCGGAAAAAACAACGATCGTTCCCGATCCCAGTCGCGCTTCTTTCCCGCTGGCCCGGAGATTACATCATAGGCAGCGGTGATAATCGCATCGATCGAACCAACATCGCTTGAATTCATTTGGGAGAATATCACGCTCGGCGCCTTCAGCGGCGAAACGTCGCCTTGACCCGTTTGGAAACAAAGCAGTACGGCACCCAGATTGCCGCCCCGCTGATCACCTGAACGAGATCCCGGATACTCTCATTATTCCCAGCGGCGGCAGCTGGAATTTTCTGCGCCAGAAAGTAATCGAGCAGCGAGAAAACGAGAGTGAAAAGCAGGAAAGCCGCGTAGCATCGCGGCCACACGGCGCGCTTCCACAGAAACAAAAGCAGGAGAAACCCGGAAGCGATCAAGCAGACGACGTGGAAAAACAGTTCCGAGAGGAGCATCGGTTTGTAATATGAGTGGAACTGAATGCTTCCCGGCTCGGTGAAAGCGCGCCAGGTTTGGAGATTGAAGACGGTCGGACAAAGCACGACCAGCGCGGCGATGAAAAGGAATGGCCGAACGAAATGATGAATGCCGACCAGGATGAGCCAGCCACCGAGGCCTTCCCTTTCGGGCAAAGTGTTGGGCACAGGCGGCAAAGGTGCTGGCAATTTGCCCAAAAAAAAAATACACACCGCACAGAATGAAGGTCACGAGGCCGACGCCGGCGGTCAGCCACAGAATCCGCCAGTTAAGCTGGTGCGCCCAGTTGGCGGAGTTGAGGGCGGCTGCGGGTTTCTGATAAAAGAGCGTGTAGCCGAGCTTATCGCGAATCTTCGAAAGTCCCGCGTTGTAGGTCGGCAAATCGCTCGGCCCGACGCGATCGGCCAGTGCTTCGTAAGTATAGGTGAAACTGAGATTGCGCCCGTCGGCTTTCGCCTCCTCGCTGAAACGGTAGAACGCGTTATTAACTGTCTGGTTCTTGGCGGTAACCAACCACTTGTCGAACATCTGCGCGTTGATCACCTGGTTGATCTTTGCCGGATAATTCAGGCCCAGCGGGTCGTCGCGTTGGGAAGGACCCGCCGTACCCATCGCTTCCACGATGTCGCCGGGATGCAGAGTTAATTCATACTTCTTCTCTTCCTCGTTCATCGTCCAAATTTCCGGGATGGAATAGAACTCGCGGGTTCGACAGGCATTCGCGTCCGGGATTTCCTCGTAGACCATGGTCTTCCTCACCCAAACGCGCGGGAACAGACGCGCGTAATATTGCAGATACTGTTTCTGGATTTTTTCGGGACCGCTCTCTTGAAAGGCCGAGCGCGTCCTTTCTGCCGAAAGACCGTGCGACTCCGTCACTACTTCAAGCTCTCCCCTTTCACCCGGCTCCGGGACACGGTAATTTTCGGTGACTGTTTTCCAGGGCAACGAATCGCGGGTGGGCGAATAGCTGCTGAGTGCCTGAGTTCCCGCGCGCAAAACCAGGGCCTGCTTCAGGTCCCGCACGTAAATCTGCGACAGCGGGCCGCGTTGACTTGACCGCGTCGGATCGAGCCAATGAACCTGGTCGCCGAGCCGCACCTGCACGATCGCGTGATTGAAATCGTCCGGCGTCGGGAGGCGTTCCGCGACGGTGCCGCGGAAATTGGTGTGGACCAGAGCCGGCACGGCATCGACGCCGCACTGTTGCAAGAGCGTCGCCAGGAGAAGCGCCTTGTCTTTGCAATCACCGAAGCGACGACGAAACACTTCGCTGGGCGAGGTAGGCCGATGCGATCCGACGCCGGACTCGATCCCAAGATAACGCACTTGCTCCTGCACGACGCCGAGCGCGGTGAGGACACGTTTCTCAGCGTCAGTTATCTGCCGAAGCTTCGCTACTTCCGCTTGCAGATCGGCAGAAAGCGGCGCTTCAAGTTGAAACAGCGGCAGCGCCCAATCGACGACACCCCGCCAGTTTTCATATTCGCTGATTTGGACCCAGCCATTGGGATCGTAGTCAGCGGGCACATCTGCATCAGTCCGGCGGCCGGGAACACCCGTCTGGTCGCTGAACCATTCCGTCGTTCCCGCTGCCGACGTGATTGCCGGTTTGAGTTCCCGATTTTTCGTCAAAAAATGCAACTTCCGTTGGGCGGGATAAAGCAACCGGGTAATGACTCGATGCACGGGGAGATTCCAGTCCGTGTAGAAGACCCTCGAATATCGGCCCGCCAGAACCGGATTGGTCCCTTTGACCGTGTAGGCAAACTCAATGATGTCGCCGGCGCGGATGTCTTCCAGCTCGCACTGCGCGGTGTAAGCGCCATCGTAGAGAAACGATTCCATGTCTTTCTCGCGCTGAAACAATTTGATCTGCGAGCGATCGAGCCGGTTCGCGCGCGTCCCTCCTCGCTTGACTTGGAGAGAGTGAAAAATCAGTTCCTGATAAGCGGGATCGAAAGAGACAGTGACGGCGGCGCCGTTCTGGACCCCGTTCTCCGAAGTAACCTGCCGTGCTTCGTGAAAATAGGAGGACTGAAGGGCAACGTTTTCCTGGCGGTCGAAAAGCAGATAAGAAATGCCGCCGGTGTCTTTATCGGTCCCTCCCGACGCCGGCTCGATCTTCTTTACCCACGCCGGCGCCGGCGCAATATTGAAAGTCACCGGCGGTGGCGCCGGCTTTACCAGCGCCGCCGCGAGAAGCGCGCTGCCGGCCGCCATTGCCGCCACAAAAAAGGCGGTGAGCACGCGCGCTAAATGGGGCGAAAAGAGGGAAGACAAGAGCGAACGCAATAACCGAACGCCGCGGAAGAATCAACCAAACTGAGAGGTTCTTTTCGCGCCAATTGATTAGCAGTGTTGTCGCGTTACCTGTGTAGCTTCGATGAAATTCCTTCTCACGAACGACGACGGCATTGACGCCGCGGGACTCGAGGCCTTGGCAACCGCCGCGCGGACGCTCGGCGACGCGATCATCGTCGCGCCAGCCGGGCCGCAGTCCGGTGTGAGCCACGCGGTGACCTGGCACGAAGGTGTGCGCATCGAGCCGCGCGGCGAGAAGCGTTACGCGATCCACGGCACGCCAGCGGACTGCGTTCGACTGGGATTGCTCAAGGTAGTTCCTGACGCCAAATGGATTTTGAGCGGGATCAACCACGGCGCGAATCTCGGCGCGGACGTTCATTACTCCGGTACCGTCGCCGCCGTGCGCGAGGCAGTGTTGCACGGCTGGCCCGGAATCGCGGTCTCGCATTATCGGAAATCGAAGGTGGAGTTCGATTGGGCGCGCGCCGCAGATTGGATCACGCCGATTCTCGCGGACATCATCGCGAAACCGATCGAGCCGGGCCTCTTCTATAATGTGAACCTTCCAAATCTCCTAGCGGGCGTCGACAAACCGGAAGTTGTCTGGTGTCCTCTCGATCCGAGCCCGTTGCCGCTCAATTATCGGCATGAAGAAGAGACGGATTTGTATTACGCCGGCGATTATCAACTGCGCCATCGCACGCCCGGCGCTGATGTCGACGTCTGCTTCGGCGGCCGGATCGCGGTCACGGCAGTTCGGCTTCTATAAAGTTGACCCAATATCCTGCGTAACGAACCGTAGGCACTGAATCATGCACATCAGCGATATCATGCGCGGGGATTCGCCCACGTTCTCGTTCGAATTCTTTCCGCCAAAGACACCGGAGGCAGCTGAGAGCCTTTATCAGACGATCCGCGATCTGGAATCGTACGGGCCGCATTTCGTCAGCGTCACTTACGGCGCCGGCGGTTCGACGCGCGACCTGACGCACGATCTCGTCGAGCGCATTCAGAACACGACCAAGCTCGATCCGATCCCGCACCTGACCTGCGTCTGCCACAAACACGACGAGATCGAATCCATTCTGCAACGCTACGCGAAGAATTGCATCGGAAACATTCTGGCGCTTGGGGGTGATCCGCCGCGCGGCTGCGCCTACGACAAATCGGCCGACGTTTTCCAACATGCGATCGACCTGGTGAAGTTCATCCGGAAATTTAACGAGACCGGAGTGCATCCCGACCCGCGCGGTTTCGGGATCGGTGTCGCCGGTTTCCCCGAAGGCCATCCGTCCACGCCGAATCGGCTCGTGGAAATGGACCACCTGAAAGCGAAGGTCGATGCCGGCGCGGACTACATCGTTACCCAACTCTTCTTCGATAACCGCGACTTCTACGATTTCCGCGAACGCTGCGAGCTGGCGGGCATCCGCATCCCGATCATCGCCGGGATTATGCCGATCACTTCGATGAGCGGTTGCAAGCGCATCGCCGAGCTGGCGGGCGGCGCGCGTTTTCCGGCGAAGCTGCTGCGCGCGCTACAGCGTTGCGAAACCGAGCCGAAAATGGTGACCCGCGTCGGCGTTCATTTCGCGCTCGAGCAGTGCCACGATCTCCTCGATAACCACGTTGCCGGGATCCATTTCTACACACTCAATCGCTCCGATGCGACACGGACGATTTTCGATAGCCTCGGCATCCCGCACCGGCGCGCCGCGGAAACTTCCACCTCCATTCCCCGCTGACGTCCGACCTCATTGGCAAGCCGTGCTGGGCGCAAAGCGGCTGATCTCCGACTTCTTCTTTGCTATTTCCTAATTCCTACTTTGGATCAAGGAGCCATCGTCCGATGTCCTCGATCCGTGTGCAGCCGCAAAGCAGCATCGCTTCGTCTAATTCGCGTCTCAGAATTTCCAGCACGCTGGTCGCGCCTTGTTCGCCCGCGACGCAAAGTCCCCAAAGAACCGGCCGCCCGATCAGCACCGCGCGGGCGCCGAGCGCGATCGCTTTCAGCACATCGCTCCCGCGGCGAATTCCGCCATCGACATAGATCTCGCAAAGATCACCAACCGCATCGACCACCTGCGGCAGCACTTCGCAAGTAGCAGGGGCGCTGTCGAGCTGTCGCCCGCCATGATTGGAAACCACCAGCGCTTTCGCTCCATGCTCGACCGCACGGCGGGCGTCGTCACCGCGGCACACACCTTTCACCACCACCGGCAACCGGGTTGAACCGCACAACCAATCAAGATCGTCGAACCCAAGATCGGCCTTGAAATTTTCTCGGACATAAGCGGCCAGACCGGAACCCCGCACTTCCGGCATTTGGCCTTTGCCTAACGGCGCGAGATTTTCAACCGCGAGACCATCCGGCAGTCGAAACCGGTTCCGCGTATCGCGTTCGCGAGTCCCCAATCCCGGCGCGTCCACCGTCAGAACAATCGCCTCCGCTCCGGCGGCCTCGGCGCGTTTCACCAGATCGAGGGTGACCTGCCGATCCTTATAAATATAGAGCTGGAACCAGCGCGGGCTTGCTGCTTCCGCAAAAACTGCTTCCATGGCGGTGTTCGAAAGCGAGCTCAGAATGAACAGCGTCCCCGCCGCCTTCGCCGCCCGCGCCATCGCGATCTCTCCTTCTCCGCACGCCAGTTTATGAAACGCCGTCGGCGCAATGGCGATCGGCATTGAGATCGCTTGCCCGAGCACGCTGGTGCTCAGGTCGCGTTCGCCGACTCCCGCCAATACGCGGTAAAAAAGCTTCAGCCGTTCCCAGCCGTCAGCGTTCTCGCGAAGCGCGATCTCATCCAGCGCGCCGCCTTCAAAATAGTCGCACACATCCTTCGACAACTTGCCCCGCGCTGCTCGCGCATAATCAGCGATGTTAAGAAGCGGTTCCGTATCCAACGTCGTGAAGCTGCTTCGAATTCACTCCTTCGCAACCGAACCGCTTGACTCAAGCACTGGAGTCTGGCGCAATGGCGGGCATGAAAACCAAATCGATCGGATTGACGCTGGGGCTATTTTTCGTGGCGGCAGCAGTATATGCCAGCCCGCACATGGGCACGTGGAAACTGAACGAGGCCAAATCGAAACTCGGCACCGGAGCGCCAAAGAATAATACCGTTGTTTACGCGGCCGCGGGTGACAGCATCAAGGTCACCGTTGACGGCACCGATGCGGATGGAAAACCGGCGCACAGCGAGTGGACGGGAAAGTTCGATGGGAAAGACTATCCCGTTACGGGCGACTCGACCGCGAACATGCGCTCATACAAACAGATTGATGATCGCACTTTGGAACTGACCAATAAGAAAGATGGAAAAGTCACCTCTACCGGCAAAGTTTCTGTGTCGGCCGATGGCAAAACTCGCACCGTCACCCTGAGTGGCACCAACGCGAAAGGCGAAAAGGTCGAAGGCGTGGCTGTCTACGATAAACAGTAACAGGCCTCTGATCTCCGACCTCGTTGGCATGCCTTCGTCCCCGCAGCTGCGGGACGAAGGCGGCTGACCTCCGGCTTACCGGCGCCAGCGCGGATAGCGTCCGCTCGATTCCTGATGGAGGAATCCGGCGGTGATCGAGAACTTGTCGTTCCCGATGGTGCCGATGATGTAGCTCGAGAAATCTTCGCGGCCATATTTGCCGCTCGATTTCCCGTAAAGAAATCCCATCTCGCCGCCGAACTGGATCTTGTCGGGCGCGCGCCAATCCACGGCGTTATCAAGGGAGTTCTTGCGACTGGGCGAAGGCAGGTAAGCGAAGCTCTGCTGCTCCCAAGGCCCGGAGGTCGGCAGATAATTTTCCGTCTGCCGCATCGAACCGAAAGCCGTTGAAAACATGAATTGATTTCGATCCTCAAGCGAAACCCAGGGAGATCGATTCGGATTGTTTCCGTCGAGCAGCTGATTCGGCAGTTGGGCCGACAAGGGACCACAAAGTCCGAGAAACCCCACCACCGCGAAAAGTGCGCACTTCGTCATGCGCGAATTGTCAGCCAAAACGCCGCGAGCGCCAGCAAAATCTCGCTGCGAAGTCCCGGTCCTGTAGCGGCGGTCTATGACCGCCGACATTGTCTCGGGGTTCGGCGTTCATAGACCGCCGCTACAAAAGCTCAGCCAATGCGAAGTGGCGCCGCGTTTATGCTTCCCTTCCAATCCCGCGTGGTCTCAACCTTGGGCCATGAAATCGAAATTCTTTCGCTTCGCTCTCGCGCTTTGCGCGTTCGCCAATCCCGCTCTCCATGCCGCTTCCGATCTCCCGAGTGGAACAGCCAAAGGCTCCCTCACGTTCGACGGCGCCACCACTGCGCTGACGTTCGCCGCTGCCTTCGTCGACCAAAAAGACGAAGGCATGCCAGTCGTCCTCATCTTGAGCGACAAAAAAATCTCTACCGACAAATGGACCTCCGAGTTCGACATGATGCGCGACGGCCCGAAGTTCAACGGCATCGTCTTCCATCTGAAAGAGGGCAAGATGGTCCGCACCAGTGTGCACATGAAAGACCGGCAGACTGCGGTGTCGGGCATCTTCGACGTGAAACTGGACAGCCCCGGAGGCAAGGAAATCACCGGCTCCGCGACCTCGGGAGAGAGCAAAAGCGACAAACTCGATGTCGCCTTCCACGCCACCTTGAAATAATTTCTGCGACTTCCGTCTCCCTTCTCGTCACTCGTCACTGGTCACTCGTCACCGTTTTCTCCCCAATTTGACTGTATAAAAAATCCGCGCGCGGCTAAATGATCGCCGTGATGGATCCCGGTTCCTTCTTCGCCGAGCTGAAGCGGCGCAACGTTTACAAAGTTGCCGTCGCTTATGTCGTGGTCGCGTGGTTGCTCATCCAGGCGGCCTCCATCTTTCTCCCGGCTTTCGACGCGCCGCCGTGGGTGCTGAAGGCGTCGATCATTTTCCTCGCGGCGGGTTTCCCGGTTGCCCTGGTTCTTTCGTGGGCTTTTGAAATCACGCCCGAAGGAATCAAACGCGAATCGGAAGTGGACGCGGGCCAATCAATCACGGCACGGACGGGGCGAAAGATTGTCGCCCTTACCGTCGCTTTGGCGGCGATCGCCGCGGGTTTGCTTGTTTTCCAACTCCTGCGCCCACGCCTCACAGAGAAAACTCCTCCCTCGTCGGCGGCATCCGAAGCTATCCCCGACAAATCGATCGCCGTATTGCCGTTTGAAAATCTCAGCGACGACAAGGCAAATGCTTATTTCGTGAGCGGCATGCGCGATGAGCTGCTCACCAAGCTCGCTCAGCTAGGCGGCTTAAAAGTGGTCTCGCGGACATCGGCCGATAAGTTTCAGAGTCACCCGCCTGACATACGGACCGTGGGCCGCGAGCTGGGTGTCGCGTACGTTCTCGAGGGTAGCGTGCAGAAGAGTGGAGACGATGTGCTGATCAATGTGCAATTGATCGACGCGCGCGGTGACAATCACGTCTGGGCGCAAAGCTACCGGCGCAGTTTCAGTAACATTTTCGATGTCGAGGCGGAGCTCGGCGCACAAATTGCAGACGCGCTAAAGTTGAACCTCGCGCCGAACGAGGCGCTGCGTTTACGCAAAGCGGCGACAGGAAACGCACACGCGCACGACTTATTCCTGCGGGGTCGCGCGCTGAATGCTCACGCGGACGAAGGGAGTTTCCAGGAAGCCATCCGGTTGATGGAGGAGGCGGTCAAAGAAGACCGCAACTACTCTCCGGCGTGGGCTGAACTGGCCAGCGCTTACATTGGCCTTGCCGATGCCTACATCGCGCCGAGCAAAGTGCTGCAACCCATGCGCAACGCCGCTGAGGAAGCGGTTCGCACTGATGAGAGCGCCGGCGCCGGGCATGTCTGGCTGGGGACGGTGGCGATGATTTACGATCGTAACTTCCCGCTCGCCAGGCGCGAGTTCGAACGCGCGCTCGCGCTCGATCCCAATTCGGCCGATGCCCGCCGTTGGTATGGCCGATACCTTGCCCAAGTGGAAGGCGATTTCTCCCCGGCGCGGCATGAAGTGCAACGCGCGGAAGCGCTCGACCCATTGAATGGCTGGCCGGTGGCATTCGACATGGATATTGCGATCGGCGCGAGGGATTACGAGAATGCACTCAAGCTCGCGCAACGCCTGCTGGCGATCGCGCCGCACTGGTTTTATGACACCGATCCGTTAGGCCACGTGTATGTCGCGAAGGGTGCCTGGCAGGAGGCGGCGAAGCGCTACGAAACGCTGCCGCCGGATACCCTGCGGCGCCCGAATTTCGAATTGGCGATCGCCTACGCACATTCCGGACGAGCGGAAGAGGCGCGGCGTATCCTTGCAGAACTGCAGTCTCTCGCGACTAAAGTTTACATCGACCACACGCACATCGCGGCGATCGCGGCGGCGCTCGGCGATCATGATTTGGCGTTCACCGCCCTGCGACAAGCCGGCGCCGATCGCTCCGCCAGGATATGCACCCCTCGTTATCATCACGAATGGCTCGGCCCGCTGTTCGATGATCCGCGATTCGCTGAATTCGAGCACGATTTTGCCCGATCGGCGATTCTCGCACCCGAGAAAACAAAGTGAATCCGCGCAACTTCTTTTCCGAGTTAAAGCGGCGCAACGTTTACAAGGTCGCGGTCGCGTATGCGGTGGTCAGCTGGCTCGTCATTCAAATCAGCTCGACAATTTTACCCACGTTTCACACGCCGGAATGGGTGTTGCAAACTTTGGTCGTGATCGTCGCGCTTGGTTTCCCCATCGCCCTCGTGCTCGCCTGGGCCTTCGAGATTACGCCCGAAGGACTCATGCGAGTGGATGAGGTCGACCCTGACAAGTCGATCACGCGCCGGACGGGACGGAAGCTCGTTATCTTTATAGTCCTCGCTGCCGTTAGCGCGGCTGGATTGCTCCTCTTCCAGCTCTCAAGAAACAAGCAGGCGCAAGCGTCTGGCCTTTCAGTGGCCCTCCCGGCAGAGAAGTCGATCGCGGTCCTGCCCTTTGTAAACATGAGCGCGGGAACTGGCAGCGCGGACTTTAGTGACGGCATCACGGAAGAAATCCTCAACGCCCTGGCCCAAATTCCCGATTTGAAAGTCGCCGCGCGGACGTCCGCTTTCCAATTCAAAGGACAGAATGTCGATTTGCGCCGGGTCGGCGAAACGCTGGGGGTGGCCTACGTGCTCGAAGGCAGCGTGCAACGCGTCGGCGACGACGTGCGCATTACGTCCCAGCTAATCGACGCGCGGACCGGCTATCATCTTTGGTCCGAAAAATATGATCGCAAGTTGACGAGCATCTTTGCGATCGAGGATGAAATCTCGAAGGCGATTGCCGCACATATGAAGGTGACGCTGAATAACGGCGGGGAAAAGCCGCTGGTAAAGACCGCGACCGCGAACCCGGAAGCCCACGAGCTTTACCTTAAAGGGGTGGCTAGAATCACCGAGCGTGGAGCAGCCCTGAACAACGCGGTCCAGTTTTTCAAACAGGCCATTACATTGGATCCAAACTACGCCGCCGCCTGGGCTGGACTGGGTCAAGCCTGCGAACTCTTGCCCTGGTACAAGCTGGCGCCCTGGCAGATCTCCCTTGCCCAGGCGCAGGAGGCCGCCGAACGCGCCCTGACTCTCGACGCACATTTGGCGGAGGCGCACACCGCGCTCGCCAATGTCCTGCGCGATCGCCTCGATTTTGCGAATGCGACCAGGGAGTACCTGACGGCCTTGGAAAATAATCCGGGCTCCGCGGAGACGCTCAACCAATACGCTCAGATGCTTCTTCGCATGGGCCGGCTCGAGGATGCCGTCAAACAAGAACAGGCGGCGGTGGCGCTCGATCCGCTGGCGCCAAATCCTCGGTACATGCTGGGCATGATGTTGGGCGACCTGCATCGCTACAATGAAGCCATCGCGGCAGAGCAAATAGTTATCGCCCGGAATCCCAACTACACTTACGCCCATTTCCACTTAACCTATCTTTACATTTATACCTCGAATTATCTCGAAGCGGAGAAAGAGGCGCGGGCGGCGGCAGCGCAAGTAAGTGAGAACCCGAAGATAATTGCTGCGCTCGTGGGTGCGGTGGCGAGGCCCTCCGAACGACTGACCGCTTTGAAGCTGGTAACGGAGGGTAAAATCGGGCGTTACTCGCTCGATAAAGTAACGGATGCGTTCTGGTGCGGAATGCTCGGAGCAAATGAAGAAGCGCTTGAGCGGTTAAAGCGGTGGAGGGAAAGCACTGAGCAGGGCGAATTGTTTTCTGAGAGCCAGGCGTTATGGGCGCCCGTCTTCGATCCGATGCGCGCGGACCCGCGTTATCAGGCGATCATGCAGTCGCTCGGGCTTCCGAATGCGCCCGTTCCGCTGGAGGGATCGCGTTGAAATTCTTCGCCGAGCTAAAGCGCCGCAATGTTTACAAGGTCGCGGCCGCCTATGCGGTAGTCGGCTGGCTGCTCATTCAGATCGCGACGCAGGTTTTCCCATTTTTCGATATTCCGAATTGGGCAGTACGGCTCGTTATCCTATTCGTCGCCATCGGATTCCCCATCGCCCTCGTTTTGGCATGGGCCTACGAACTCACACCCGAGGGAGTCAAGCGCGTCGATGAGGTTGTCCGCCCCGAGTCAATCACGCGTGCGACGGGACGGAAGCTGGACTTCCTGATCATCGGCATTTTGCTGGTCATAATCGGTATCTTTGCCTGGGGGCGTTTTGGAAAACACGCGCCGACGGTGGAGCCAGTGTCGAGCAAATCGATCGCCGTGCTGCCGCTGGAAAACTTGAGCGAGGAAAAGGAGAACGCGTTTTTCGCCGATGGTATTCAGGATGATCTCCTGACGAGCCTGGCGAAGATCAGCGATTTGAAGGTGATCAGCCGCACCTCGGTGATGCAGTATCGCGGCACAGGAGCGGCGCACAATCTGCGCGAAATCGCGCAGGCGCTAGGCGTGGAGAATATCCTGGAAGGAAGTGTGCGGCGTGTGGGTAACCGCGTCCTCGTCACCGTTCAGTTGATCGACGCGCGCCACGACCGACATATCTGGGCAGAGCGGTACGATCGCACCATTGCCGATTCGATCGGGCTTCAGGGCGAGCTGGCGACAGAGATCGCAGCCGCTCTCCGCGCGAAGCTTGCTTCGGAAGAGAAAGCCAGTTTGGAGGTGAAACCGACCAGCAATCCCGATGCGTATATCCTCTATCTCAGGGCGCGGGAACGCGAACAAGTTGTCGATGCCACCGTCGAGGATCGCAGCGCCGCGGAGCAGCTCTATGCGCAGGCGATCGGCCTGGATCCCGGGTTTGCTCTCGCCTACGCACGGCGTTCAATTAACAACAGTTACCTGTTCCTGCAGTCCCAGGATCAAACGCAAAAGTTAAAAGCGCGGGCGGAGGCGGAGGAAGCACTGCGTTTAGCGCCCGCTTTGGGCGAAGCGCATCTGGCCCTGGGCTTCTGCTTTTATCTTGCGGAGAAGGATTACGCGGCGGCGCTAAAGGAGTTTTCAATTGTCACGGCCTCTTCGCCCAACAACACCGAGGTTAGGGGTCACGCCGGCGCCATTTACCGCCGACAGGGGCGTTGGCGTGAGGCGATCGTGACCTTGGAACGCGCGCGTGATCTTGATCCCCGCAACCCTGCAGCCGCGCGAATTTTGGCTAATACTCGCGTGATGGTGCGTGACTGGCCCGCTGCGACTGCCGATGCCCATCGGGTGCTGGAGATTGCTCCAGAGTCCCGGGGTCCCCTCATTAATCTTGCGTATCTCGAGGTTTATCGAAACGGCGATCCAACTGCCGCGAAGGCAATTCTTTCCCGGATACCGCTTTCCCCGAAGGCCGATGGAACCATCCTCGGAAACATCTGGAGTCTCAGCATGCTGCAGCGAGATTTCGCCGCTGCGCTAAAGATTCTGGACGAATTCCCGTCGGACCAACTTTACCCGGGGAATGCCTTGGAGCAGAAGGCGTCTTACCAGGGATACATCGCACTTGCGCGTGGCGATGCCGCACTTGCACAACGCCTCTTCGAGAAGGTGAAGCCCATTTTTGAAGCGGAAGTGCGGGACCATCCGGATGACGCAAGACGCCACGCTTATCTGGGATGGCTCTACGCCTGCATGGGCCGGAAAGAGGACGCGATTCGCGAGGCTCGTCGCGGGGTTGAACTCGAACCGGAGAGCAGAGATGCCTATCACGGAGCGTTGACAGCGAGTAACCTCGCACTGGTTTATGCGCGCACCGGCGAAGCAGAACAGGCGATCCCGCTCATTGAACGACTTCTTTCGGCGCCTGGCACGCCCGAATTTGGTTCCTTGGCGAGTATGACCCAGGCAGAGCTACGACTGGGATGGCAGTGGGACCCGCTGCGAAGCAATCCGCGCTTCAAAAAAATCATCGAGGGGCCGGAGCCAAAAACGATTTATTAGCAGACAGCCCGTGGACCCGAAGGACTTTTTCGCCGAGCTGAAGCGGCGCAACGTTTACAAGGTCGCGGTCGCGTATGCGGTCGTGGGCTGGCTGGTGATGCAAGTCTCGGCGACGATCGTCCCCGCCCTTCATTTGCCAGATGGAATTACGACCGCCGTCGTCGTGCTGGTGCTCCTCGGATTTCCGGTCGCGCTTGTGATCGCCTGGGCGTTCGAGATGACGCCGCAGGGCATGAAGCGGACGGAGAACGTCGGATCGGACGAAGTGATTCCGCAATGGAGCGGTCGGAAGTTCGCCGCGCTCATCATTGTCATCGCGATTGTCGCGACGGCCCTGCTGGTTTTTACACTCTTGCGATCCAACGCGCCCCATCTGGAGGGCGGAGTTCTTGCGACGCCGACCACCGACGGTCTCGCTGGAGCTCAACCCCCGATTCCTCCGAAATCGATCGCCGTCCTCCCATTCGTGAACATGAGCAGCGACAAGGAAAACGCCTTTTTCACCGATGGCGTCCAAGACCAAATCCTCACGGACCTGGCCAAGGTCGCCGATTTGAAAGTGATCAGCCGGACTAGCGTGATGCAGTATCGGGATTCGGGTCAACGCAACCTGCGCGAAATCGCCAGCGCGCTCGGGGTCGCCCACGTTCTGGAAGGGAGCGTTCAGCGCGTCACAAATCGTGTCCGCGTCAGTGCTCAGCTCATCGACGCCCGCACCGACACCCATATTTGGGCCGAGACCTACGATCGCGACCTGGCCGATGTGTTCGCCATTCAGAGTGAAATCGCGAAAACCATCGCCGCCCAGCTTCGCGCGAAGCTTTCCCCTACGGAAAATAATGCCATCAAAAAGCCGCCCACCACGGACGTCGCTGCCTACGATCTTTATCTCCGGGCGAGACACCTCGTGCACGTCGGCGATAAGTTCCCCTCGCCAGAAGAGTATTCCAACGCGGTCCTGCTTCTTGATGAAGCCGTCGCGCGCGACTCCGCCTTTCTTCTCGCTCACTGCCAGCTCGCCGCCATCCATGACCTGTTCTATCTCTCAAACATCGATCATACCGAGGCCCGGCTCGCGCTGGCCGAGAAGAGCGTGAAGACGGCGGTTCGGCTCGATCCCGACGCCGGCGAAACGCATCTCGCCCAGGCGGTGCACTTCTACTGGGGTTATCGCAATTACGAACGAGCCCGCGAAGAATTGGCGCTGGCGCAACGGACCCTCCCGAACAACTCGGAGATTTTCGAGTTCCTTGGTTTGATTGATCGGCGGCAAGCGCACTGGGATGAAGCCATTCGCAATTTGGAACAGGCCGCGAGCCTTGATCCCCAAAATCTGTCCTTCCTCGATGAACTGAACACGACCTATTTCTTTTTGCGCAGATACCCGGAAGCGCTCGCCACCTGCAAGCGCGCGTTGGCAATCGCGCCGCGGAACCGGAGCTTTCGCCTTGCTGCAGAAGAGATAGCAGCCGAATCGACGGCCAACCTGGCGCCATTGCGCATCGCCATCAACGCGATCGAAGCCGAGGGGCCTTCTTCGCTGGCGGCAGTAGCCTTGAGGTACTCGTTCCCGCTCGCTCTGCGGGAACGCGACCCGGTGGCAGCAGCCCGCGCCCTCGCGAACAGTCGCAATGAAGAAAACACCGAAACCTTCTTCCGCTTCCCGCGCGCGTGGTACGAAGGCTTGCTCGCCCGATTGCAACAAGACGCGCCGGCCGCCCATTCCGCATTCGCCGCGGCCCGCGTCGAATCGGAGAAAATCGTCCGCGCCCAAGCCGGCAATGCGACAGCGCTCAGCGTCCTGGGATTGATCGACGCACAGTTAGGCGAAAAAGAAAAAGCGATCCAGGAAGGGCGGGCCGCGTGCGATCTCCTGCCGCCGGCAAAAGATGCACCCGTTGGCGTAGCCCTAATCACAAATCTGGCGCGCATCTACGCGCTTACGGGCGAGAAGGATCTCGCCCTCCAACAGCTGGAGATCGTGAGCAAGCTTCCCTACGGACCCTCCTACGGCGATCTGCGTCTCGACCTCGAATGGGATGCGCTCCGTTGCGATTCTCGCTTCGAGCACATCGCGGCCTCACTCGCGCCGAAGAACTAGATGGCGAGGCCTCGCGATTAGCCATCGGTCATCTATCATCCATTGTCTGATCTCAGCTTTTCAGAATTTCAGTCTGACCTCTGGATCTGAGCGACGCTCGATCCACGTTCGCCGTCCCTTGTCACGCCGTAGCCTCGCGCGAAGGCGGATCAACTCTCAGCTATCCTCAACCTTCAATCCTCCATCCTCGCTACCTGCTAGCCATCCTGACTTTCGCTTTCTCCACCACCCTGAACCGCTCCGACGCGACGCGCACCATCTTCGACAGCCTCGGCATTTCCCGTCAACGCAAAACCCAGGCTCCGAGCCCATAGGTGCGTCCTGCGACAATATTTCGACGCCAATCTAATTCCAATAGTCGAAGCCCGCCAGTGTGCACAACCGACTCGAGTCTCTCGTTTCGGCAAACAGATGCATTAAACGATTGGCCAGTAAACGCTGCTCTAAACGACATGAGAGCTACCTATGGTTTGAGTTTGTCCAATAGGCTTTCACTCATCTTAACAAATTGGCGTCTATAAGTCAGTGATTGTTCCCGCGGACGGGGAAAATCAATCTGCCTGTCGTAAACGACGTGCGCTGGGCGCGCTGACAGCATGACCACACGATCCCCAAGTAACAATGCTTCGCTTATGTCATGAGTTACGAATATGATTGTGTTCTTCTCTTCCTTCCACAATTGCAGAAGCATCTGTTGCATTTCCCCACGCGTCTGAGCGTCGAGCGCGCCAAACGGCTCATCCATGAGAACGATGGGTGGCTTGATGGCCAACGTGCGGGCGATAGCCACACGCTGTTGCATGCCGCCTGACAACTCGCCAGGGCGGGCGTCAATGCGATCCTCAAGGCCCACCTTTCTTAAATACTTGGCCGCTACCCGCCTTCTTTGGTCCTTGCTCATGCCTTGGACAGCTAACCCGAATTCGACGTTGCCAATAGCTGTCAGCCAAGGAAAACACGTGTACATCTGTGGCACTGTTGCCGAATCGGGGCTTGGACCAGTCACCAATTTGCCTTTCACCCAAACCTCTCCCTCATCTGGCCGTATCAATCCGGATATCAGGCCAAGGATCGTACTCTTGCCACATCCGGAAGGGCCCAGAAGCACAACGAACTCGCCTTCTTCATCACTTGGAATGACCAGGTTGAGTTTTTTAATTGCAACCAAGCGTTTTCCACTACGAGCGTCACCAAACCACTTACTCACGTCCTTCAGTTCAACGATTGGCGAGTTATAAGGCACGGTTCTTACCAGTTCCAAAAACGTTTGCGCACAGCATATAGGAGCCAATCCGTAAGCGAGGAGATTAGCGCGATGAGAATAAGCGCCGCAAAAACGCGACCGGATTCCTGGCTGCGGCTTCCAATGTAAAGCAAGTAACCCAATCCGAGTTGCGTTTCGTTACTTCCGATGAACTCGGCAAGCACAATGTATGTCCACATAATGCCATTACACACAGCAATGGCGTCCCAGATTTGTGGCAGTGCACCCGGAATTAGCACACGCGACACGATTTGCCAAGGATTAGCGCCTATATCTAATGCGACCCCAATGTATTCCTCTCTGACATTTAAGATTGCGCTTCTCACCATAATGATCATGTAGAAAATGGCGCCCAGGAAAAGGAACAGTATCTTTGCCCGCTCATCTAAGCTAAACCACAAGACGATGAGCCCCAAGATTCCTGTCGTCGGAATACTCTTGGCGCCGTTGACAATTCTGCGCAGAAACGCATCGACCGGTGCAAATGCTCCCATCGCCACCCCAACGGGAACTCCGATAGCAACGACCAATCCCAAAGCACGAGTGACGCGCCAAAAACTGCGCCAAATGGCCGGCCAAATCCAATGGTGGTTCTGGAAATCAACGACGGCATTCCATATCCCCGTCGGCGTCGGAAGAAATATCGTTTTAACGTAACCGCCGTAAGTAGCCGCACACCAAACGGCAACCAATGCTGCGATGCCGACAAGTCCGAGCATGAAATCGGCACGAGGGTCGAGTGCACGTCGAATTGAAAACCACATGGCCCGAGAATAGCGCCTCTGCTAGCCCCAATCAACGAATACAATAGACCTTCTCTGGCTCTTTACTTGGGTGTCTCTTGTTGCACTACTGTCGCGGGTGCCAATTGCATCTCCCTAATAAACCGATCGTCGCGTGCCTGAGTTGCCATCAATTGTCTCTTGATGTAACCGCGCTTGACCCACGCCCTACCCGCTTGCGCAAAAATGCGATCGAAAATAGCTTCGCTTCCATCCACGCCGAACATCTTGGTGTTATCAGATAGGTCAGCCCATTTTACGGTAGCTAGTCCATCTCGCGTTACGCTTTTTCCGAGATCACGATACAAGGGCTCGTTCTTCATAAGCAGATCGACCACCAAGTCATGTTTGCGCTTGGCCTCTTCTACTCCATCGAGCCAGCCACGGACGAAGGCTCGGATCACATCTGGATGCTGGTTTATGAAATCTTCCTTGGCTATCATTATGTCCGCAATCAGGTTTGGATATTCCTTGGTCGAAACGAGGACATGCGAATCCGGACGTTTTTGTAATGCTTCGGCTACATCGGGTTCCCAGACAACTGCGGCATCCACCTTTCCCGCGACGAAGTCGGTGCGGGCATCCGTTGATGCATTCTTGCCGATGAGGTTTTTCATAACTTGATCCTGTTCGGCCTCACTGAGGCTGGACGTCTCCAGGCTGTATTCCAATAGCCAGTGCGACGGTGTAAACAGCGCTAGAGAGATCTTCCCATCTTTGAGATCCTCGATTCGGTTAATGCTTTTATCTACCACGATCGCGTCACCGCCACGGGACCAATCCACTTGCATGATTGCTCGTGCGTCGACTCCGTTATTACTAAAACCTACACCCTCGTTCGCCCAGAAATCCACTGTCGAGTACATGATATCGATACCATTCTCTCCACCTCGCGCGAAGGCTTTCGCGCGCGCATCGACGTCTTCCAAAAGAACAAGCTCCACAAGCAGCTTGTGGCCATTCCAAAAAATGCAGTCCTTGGTTGGCTTGAATCCATTATTTGCTACAATCCCACCCGCGTATCCGGGCCATGAAACAACGCTCACGCGGAGCGGTCGACCGAGCAAGCCCTGGTCCGAGTCCAAGGCGCCACCTATCCTTTTTGACCAATAGAATTTCCACCACCCCAAACCACCGAGAATGCCTGCTATTACCAAAACAAACAATACTCTCTTGGTCACCGTTTTCATAAAGTCACGAATTTCGTCTTACTTAATTCCCGCCGCACCAGGGGGTTCACCTGGTTTGCGAAATATGAAAGCCAGAACCCAATTGGAAACAACCATTTGAAATGCGACAGCTCCTCCGATAAAGGCTCGAAATGAAGGATCAAATCCATGACTATCACCTGTCGGGTGGTTGGTTCGCTGATAAACCCACGAAAAGACAAGGAGCACGCCAAAAGCCATGAATGCCGGTGCATCGCTTAATCTGACCGTCGCCCTGAAATCATCGCCCACACCTTTATCTTCCGACTGGCGTGCCATGGCGGAATCCAGCGCCCAAAAGCTCGTTGCTACGATGAGAATCGCCAGCAGTTGAAGCAAACAACTCCTTCTGTGAGTGAAATGTTAGTAGCCCAAAGAAGACAGCCAATAGAGATGATTTCGCAAAGAACTACGAAACCGGCGTAGCTGCCATTTTTCAAATGCAGAAACATCTTGGGAGGCAAAAAGAAACCAAGGGCGTAAAGAAGCAGATTAAATGCAATCGTGGATCCTAGGGCGCCAACTTCCCAATAATTCCAAAACTTCCATTTAACTCCATACGGCTCGAGAGCCAAATGACCAAAGAGGCCAAACGCCAGGACCAAAAGAAAAATAAGAATCCAGAGTCGAAAGACCCAGTGTTTCGTCAGTCGTTGTTTCAGGTTCCCAAACATACGCTCGCCTCCATGTTGATCGTCGGAAAGCGCTCCAACAAAACTCTGCGAATGTCGTTATTCATCGTGGAGGGAGCGATTTACGAAGTGACGTCAAAAAGAATCGCAAATTCAACCATTGGGGCGCAAGTAAAATCTTTTCACCTGTGTAACAAATCGTTAATGCCACCAGTTATTTGAAACCGGGCAATGAGAAAACTCCGCCGAATTGGCCGCGAAATACGGGCTGCGATGGCTCCGCAAATATTAAGCTGGAACTTGGGCCGTTCGAAGTCCAATATGCGTATCCACAGACGCGAAACCTTATGCTCCACGTGGCTCTCAAACTGCTCCCCTTACTGAATCCTGCCGCCCACACTTGACCGACAGATTCTCACACCTGCCGATGCCCGGCTCAATTCCAAACCGAAGCAATGAACATATTCGAGACCTTTGAAAATGGCTTTCATACGCGGTTTCGAAGCGATTGGCGAAAAGCATTCATAGCTAGTTGCCTTGGTCGTCTAACAGACCATGAGCGCCTCGTCGATTTCATGTTCAGATACGCCACGTTTAATAGTATCTTTGCCGGTGGCATAGCAAGTTTGGCGGGCAAGATACATGTCAGCCAACACGTTTTTCGCGACAGGGACGACACAGAGTTTCAGCTAGCGGATCGCAGTGCGGAAATCGCGTCTCGCATATTTTTCGCCGCTGAGGACGAGTATGATGTTTGCCATCTTGGCAAGCGCGTGACTCACCGTGCTCTGGCGCAACTCTTCTTACGAGAATTGCTCCGCGTTTGTCAGGGTGGTGACATGATTACTTTGAACGAAAGACGGCTAGATGAAACACACAGTAATCTTATGTCAGAGGTTCTTGAAGCATACCAAGCCACGCACGGAAACGAGGATGAAGCCTTGTTTTACGCAATGGGATTTCACTTGGCATCAGAACAATTTGCTGACCAGGAATTCAATACAATCGATGAATTCTTAAAGCGGCATGTTCCGACTGTCGTTCAGAGTCTTCAAGGAATGACGGGACCCGCGGGCTTCGACGCCTATTATTGGATTACTACGCATTGCATCGTGGAGACAGAGCATGCGGAGTTTGCAGCTGATGGCATTCGGTTAGCCTTCGACTACTACGTTGGCGATCAACAACGTAACGCTATCCTGAACGCGGCTTTGAAAGGCGTTGCGGATTTCGCGAGAATTCAAGAATCGCTTTTCCGAAATGCATCTGGCGCAACACAATTGCAATCCGAGTGCCTTGCACTCACTGCATGATGGAATTCTCGCGGAGATAATCCGGTCGATTCTCGCGAAATAAGTACGGAGTTGCCGAATAGTTTGCCGGAACGAGTCGACAGGAATCGCTAAGCGAACCGCTTAATGCAAAAAGTCGCGGCTGTGAATGGAAACTGAAGAGACGGTAAAGCTGACACTGAGTCTCGCGTTTCGCGGAGACGTTCACTTCATTCCGTGATGCAAAGAAGGGCGTCATTGCTCCGAATCGGGTTGTCTTCACTTCGATTAGACGTTCTCTCCCATCGGCTTCGAAGGAAACAATGTCGTAACCCAGGTGATCGCCGAGTGTTCTCGAGACAATCTGAATCCGGCCGGCTAGTGTGCGCTCGCCGATGCGCGTGAGCCGCTCGTGCTCGAAACGCAGGACCAGGTCTTCTCCTGCGCGACCAAGCGATCGATTTCTTGCCTCGATTTCAAGATAGTTCCGCCGGCCCGGTTGGATCTTGGGAACAGTTTCCTCATGAATCCGTGAGGGACTTTCTTCCCGAACCGGAGGAGCAACCTGAATCGACAGAAGATCATCGATCGGTGGAATTGCTTCGACGGGCGCTTCAACAATCGAATTGACCGTTTGGTTTAGATCGTTCGCGCGGGGGCGCCAATCTTCCACAACGGAGCGCATCAAATCATGGGCAGCGGGGGCAACGAGGATTCAGCGTGATCAAATCGAGCAAGATTTTGCAAAAATTGTGCAAAATCTTGTTTGACGCCGTAGCGGGACGCAATATGTTGCTGTCCCGCTGAAACGCGGACTCCGGGGTTTCCGGAGTGTTCTTCTCTCGAGTTCGTCTCGAACTCAGTTCTCGGTTATCCGAAATCGGTTAATTGTGGAAATGAATTTTGTCTCGTGCCGGAGAGAGAACGTTGATCTTTGACATTTTGGTTTCGGATTCGCAAGCACGACAAGTTTTTCGGCCCCGCATGGGCGGGACCGCTACAGAAGCGGATTCGAGATGATTTTAAGTCAGCGAAAATTGAATTGTGCGTTATACGTCAGAGCCCCGAAGCAATTCGGGGTTGCCTGTTCCTTAAGCTAATTTGGGAATGGGTAATTTCTTTGATTAAAACATTTTTCCAACGGTCCTTAGGGGCTCGCGGAAATCTTAATTTATAAGATCGGACGAACCTGGATTCGGCTCTCACGAGTCGCTTCCAGGCAAGAATGGTCAGAATTTCGGGCACTTTAGCGAGTGTCTCGACAAACTTTGTCCGGTGGCAGCAATGACACCGGCTCCAAATTTTTACGGAGAGTTTGATTCTGGCTCAGAACGAACGC
>JBEEHU010000134.1:0-24517 GCA_041167565.1 Verrucomicrobiota bacterium
CGATCGGGACCGAGCAACCCGGTCAGGCGCGCGAGCGTTTCGCAAAGCCGGGTCGGATCGCGCAGCGCGGTTTCAAACAAATTGAATTGTTGAAAGGCCCGCCTGGTTGCCTCCGCTTTCAGAGCAATCGCGATGATTGGAGCGTCGGAAGTAAAATTCTCCAGATGGGTGTGCAGCATCCGGAAGAGGACTTCGACGTTATTGGTCGGCTCCGGAATTTTAAATTGATGCTCGTAAGAGCGCTTGTCGCTGAAGCGAATTTGCAATTGCAGCTCACTGGCGACGAGGTAAAGCGCGTCGAGACGCAGCGCGATTTGCTGGAGAAACCGGCGAAGCATGAAGAGGAGTGGCTCCGCCGTTTCGATTTCATTTTCGAATTCGAACGCTTCCTCGAACGCCTCCGGCGCGGAGACGAGCTTGAGCAGGCGGGTGGTCTTGCCCGACGCGCGTTCCCAAAGCTTGAGACCGATCGGCCCCAGCCGCGCGCCGACGTCCTGCTTCTCCAAAGCAGCGAACTGCCCGAGGGTATGAATCCCCCAGCGGTGCAAGATCTCCAACGTCTGCTGAAGTTCTTTCGCACGATCGGCGCTATGTAGCGGCGCGAGATTCATCTTTTCGGCTCCAGGAGCCGCGCTTTTGCTTCGGCGGAAAGCGACGAACGCGTGAGCCACGCGGTCGCGTTGGCGGCATCCCTTTGCAGCCAGGTCGCGACGATTACTTCAAGTTGCCGGTCGCGCGCGGTTTGATTGCCGATCGACTCGGCCCATTGCGCGGCAGCCTGCGGATCGGACGAAATAATTCGCAGCGTATAAGAAGAGATCGCGGCGTCGCGCGATTCTCCGGCCGGCAATGTTCCCAGCCAGACGCCCGCCTCGTAGGGATCGGTTTGCGCCCAGCGATTGATCAGGGTCTCGACCGCTTGCTGGCGGCTTTTGCTTTCGGGCAGAGAGGCCGCCCATTTACTCGCCGCCTGCGGATCGCTCCCCGCCCATTGCCAGGCAAGGGCCGCGGTCACGGTTGCCTGCGCCTCCAACGTTGACAGGCGCGGCACCAGTTTTAGGGCTTCGCGCGGATCCGATTCCGCGACGACTGCAATCATGCTGGGCAAAACGTAATCGCGCGCCGCGCTCTCCGATAAATTTGCGGCCCAGGTCAGCGCGGCCTGTGGATCGTTGCGGACCCATTGCCGCGAAACATTTTCGAGCAAGTTTTTGCGCCCTTCACCGTCGCTCGTGCGCAGCGCGAAATCAGCCGCGGCCTGCGGATCCACGTCGCTCCATTGCGAGATAATATTAGCCAGCGCATTTTGCCGCGTTGCGCCCGCCGGAATTTTCTGCGCCCAACTGACCGCGTTTTGCACATCGCTATTCGCGAGTTGGAGCGCGATCGCCATCATCGCTTCTTCCTGCACTTTCCCCGGCGTTAACCCGGAGACGTATTCGGCCGCGGCCGCCGGCTCCGATTGCACCCAACTCGCGAGGACGGAGCGCAGCGCATTGCGTTGCGCATCGCTCGCCGGCAATTCCTGCGTCCATTTCAGCGCCGCGCGCGCATCGGCGAGAGCCCATTGTTGCGCGACTTGGCTGATCGATTGATCGCGCACCGGGCTCGGCGGCATCGCGCTCAGAATGGCGGCCGCTTTTTGCGGATCTTTGTTGGCCCAGCTCGCTAAAATATTTTGCAGCGCGTTATTTCGGCCTTGTCCCGCCGGCAAGGTGTTCGCCCACGCGAACGCCGCTTCCGGATCCTGGTTCGCCCAATTGGAACCGACAACCTGCAAAGCGGTATCGCGATTGAGACCGGCGGGCATTTGCATCGCACGCTCCGCGGCCGCGCCCGGATCGGTCATCGTCCAGCGGCTGAAAATCGGCCAGTAAAGACTTTGGCGATTGCGACTCGCCGGCAGGCTTTGCAAAAAACCGAGCGCGGCTTGCGGATCCTTGTCGGCCAGCGCCGCGACGATGGTTTGCATCGCCTGATCGCGTGCCGGACCCGGCGGGAGCTGTTGCGCCCATGCAGTCGCCGCCGCCGGATCATGTTCCGTCCAGCCGTTGACCGCACTGGTGATTGCCCAATTTCTGGCGCTGCCGGCCGGAATAGTTTGCGCGTAAGCGATCGCCGCCTGCGGATCGAGCTCCGCCCAACGCCCCACAAAAAGCGAGATGAGCATGCTCTTCTCCTGCGGTTTCGGCAGGGTCTGCACGAACGCGAGCACTTCGCGCACATTTTTTTTGTCCACCATTTCGGCCAGCTTGCTGAAGGTGGCGTAGGTGTGACGGCTGCCCGATCGCGTCAGCGCCGTTTTGATTTTCGAAATAATATTTTCGCTCGAGGGGGCAACAGCAGAATCAACCGAATCCGGCGGGGTCGCGACGTCTCGGCTGGAGAGAGTTGGCACGCTTGGCAAGGTTGCCGTCTCTGTGCTCCCGCGGTCGCTTTTAGCCGGCGCCGTAGCTGTGGTGGACGAAGTATAGCGACCGATCACAACCCCGGTCAGCAGCGCCCCGATCGCGATGACTACCGGAAGAGCGAAGCGCTGCATGAAAGGAATCTAATCTGGAATGGGCTGTATGTTCAAGCGAGCATATTAGCCCGCGCCCGGCCTTAAATAACTTTCACGGGACACTCCGGCAGCGCTCTCAGGAATGCGCGTCCATAAGGCCGCGTCACGATGCGATTATCGAGGATCACCACGATTCCGCGGTCGCTCCTCGTCCGGATCAGGCGGCCGACTCCCTGCCGCAATTTCAAGATCGCTTCGGGCAGAGAATATTCCGTGAACGCGTCGCCGCCCCGCGCTTCCACCAACTCCAGTTTGGCTTCGATCAACGGATGATCCGGGACCGCGAACGGCAGCCGCGTGATAATGACATTCGAGAGCGCATCCCCCGGGACATCGACCCCCATCCAAAAGCTGTCGGTCCCAAAAAGCACACTCCGCGGCGTCGCTTTGAATTGCTCCAGTAATTTTCCGCGCGGCGCGCCCTGTCCCTGCACGAGCAGATTCATCCCATTCTCCGCAAAAAACGGCGCCATCTCTTCGGCGAGTTGCTGCATGCCGCGGTAACTCGTGAAAAGAACGAAGGCCCGCCCGTCCGTCTCCGTCACGAAATGCGCCACCCAATGCGCGAGCGCCTTCGCGTATCCCGCATCGCGCGGATCGGGCATCTTTCGCACGACGAAGAGTTTCATTTGCGTCGGAAAATCGAAGGGACTTCCCAGTTGGAGCGGCTCGACTGCGCCAGCTCCGATGCGATCGCGAAAATACGCCAGGTCGGGCCGGCCCACGGCGAGCGTCGCGCTGGTCATGATGCACGAGCAATCGTCCCGGAAAATCATTCGTTCCAGAACCGGTGCGAGATCGATCGGCGCTGCGTTCAAGGTGAGAAATTGCGCGGCCTTTCCCGTACGCTCGACCCAGTAAACGTGGCCTTCCGCGCCCTGCTCGAGGAAGGTCACGATGCCGACGCGCGCATCATGAATGCGCCGGCCGAGTTCCTGCAGCTCCGCTTTTAGAAATTCGTCCTCAGTCTGTTTCACGACTTCCGCGACGCGCGCCTGGAGCGCGATCAGTCGTCCGGAAATTGTGTCGGGGACGAAGTCGATCTGGCGCACCCGGAATTCGCGGCCCTTCCGGAAATCGCAGCGCTCGTCGATTGCCTGGAAAAATTTGTCGAGATCGTCGACCAGGGCGCCGGCCAAAGTGACGCCGGCGGCGTCGCGCGTCACGGTAAAGAGGCCTTTGCGGGTGCGCGCGTTGTAGAGGCGTTGCACGGTCGCGCGCAAACCGTATTGCGAAATCCCGATCCCGATCTGGCGCGAGGCGGTTTGCTCGAGCGTGTGCGCCTCATCGAAGATGATGAAATCGTTCGGAAACAGGTAACCGCTTTCGCGGGCCAGTTGCTCCTCGGGTTTGCCGAGTAGCATGAAAAGCAGTGTGTGATTGATGACGATTACGTCCGCGGCGAGCAACCGTTTGCGCGCCTGCTGGAAGAAACAGTTCGAATGCTGGCCGCAGGTCTTGCCCGTGCAGATGTGGGCTTCGCTGCAAACCTGGGTCCAGACTTTCGGGTCCGGCTCCATCGCGAGATCGCTCAACGACCCATCCTTCGTGGTCCGCGCCCATTCCGCGATTCGTCTCAGCTCGGCTGTCTCCGAAGTGGTGAACAATTCGCCGGCCTGCTGGAGGGCCCGCTCCAACCGGCGCGGGCAAAGGTAATTTTGCCGGCCTTTCATGAGCGCGGCGTCGAATTCGATCGGCAGAATCTTCCGCAGAATCGGAATGTCCTTGTTCAGGAGTTGTTCCTGCAAATTGATGGTGTGGGTCGAGATGATCGCTTTCTTTTTCTGCGCGATCGCAAAAAGAATGGAGGGCGCGAGATAAGCGATCGACTTGCCGACGCCGGTACCGGCCTCGACCACCAGATGCCGTTCCGCCTCGAGGGCACGCGCTACCGCTACCGCCATCTCCTGTTGTTCCGGCCGGTATTCGAAGTTCTTCGCCTTCGCGAGCAATCCTGTTTCCGAGAAGAGCGACCGCACTTCGTCGATAAACTCACTCTCGAAGGAGTCGCGTAAGGCGATCATGACGTGCTAAGCTAGATCGCAAATCGCAATTCGAAATTCGCAAATTCTTCATGAGACTTCTGGATCGCTATGTTCTGCGTCATTTTCTTCAGGCGTACCTTTACTGCATCGCGGGGTTTATCTCGATCTGGTTCATCTTCGACGTCAGCGACAACATCTCGACGTTTCTGGATGCGCGCATCTCCCGGATGCTGATCCTGAAATACTATCTCACGCAGGTGCCCCAAATTCTCGTGATTTTGCTGCCGGTGGCGCTCCTGCTCGCGTTGCTCTTTTGCCTCGGCCGGATGTCCCGCTCGAACGAAGTCGTCTCGATGCTCACGGCCGGCGTCAGTTTGCCTCGGATCATCGCTCCGCTCATCCTGGTGGGTTTGCTGACAACCGCCGCCAGCCTGACGCTGAATTACTCGCTCGGTCCGCATGCGGAATATGCGCACAAGAAGCTCTTGGAAAATCCGCAGGCCCGCCGGCAGAACTTGGGATTGTTCGCCCAGGTTTTTCGCAATCGAACCGACAACCGGACCTGGTTTATCCAGCAATTCTATCCCGGCGACAATAAGTTCAGCAACGTCCACATCGTGCAACAGGATGCGAACGATAATATCGTGATCAACTACATCGCCACGACCATTTTCTATCATCCCGAAACGCATGCCTGGGAATTCCGGCAGATGAAGGTGGTCCACTACGACGAGGCCGGGAACATCACGAAGCAGATCGGCTACGTTGAATCGATGACCATTACGGATTGGAGCGAGACGCCGTATCGTCTGGGCAGCGCAAACCTGCGCGCCGAATTCCTGAGCGTCCCGGAGTTGCGCGAGTATCTGCATTTCAACTCCGACTTTCCGCCCGCGTTGCTCGCTCCTTTTGCGACCCATTTGCAATATCGGATGGCGCTACCCTGGGCCTGCCTGGTGGTGACGTTCATTGCGGCGCCGCTCGGGATCGGATACTCGCGCCGGGGGATTCTTTCGAGTGTGGCCGCGGCGATCCTCCTTTTTTTCTCGATGAATTTCGTCACCCATCTTTTTCTCGCTCTGGGTGAAGGGGCACGAATTCCCGATTGGGCGGCGGCCTGGACGCCCCAGATCATTTTCGGCGTCCTCGGTTTGATCCTCGTCTATTTCCGCGCGACGAATCGCGAACCGCCGCGGCTGAAGTTTTTCGCGCGGGCCGGATAACAGCGCGATGAATCCACTGCCGAACGATTGGCCGATCAAACATCGCGCGGACGCCTGCGCGCGGACTGGGCGTCCCTTTCAGTCTGGCGAACAATTCTACACGCTCCTCTTTCGCGAAGGCGACGGGTTTCGGCGGGAAGATCTGAGCGAAGAGGCCTGGTCGCAGCGCAACGAAAACATTACTCCATTTTCGTTCTGGAAGATGCGTTACGAGCCCCCGCCGCCGGAGCCTCCGGAACCGCTCGGCAAGGAAAGCGCGGAAGATATTTTGCGGCGGCTCCTGGCCGCGAACGACCCGACGAATGTGAACGCGTGTTACGTTCTCGCGGTCATGCTCGAGCGGAAACGCGTGCTGAAGCAAATTAAGACGGACAAAACCGAACAGCGTCCGGTCTTGGTCTACGAGCATGCGAAAAGCGGCGACGTTTTCATTGTGCCCGACGTGCGCCTGCGGTTGGACGAGATTGAGCATGTCCAACGAGAAGTTTCGCAGCTCTTGAATAACGCATCGTAAGGTGGATCGCGCGCTCCGCCGCGCGATAGGAGAAGCCGCGATTACACTCATCGAGCGCGGAGCGCTCGATCCACCTGCGCTGCCCAGTCTTTCGTGAGATAGTCCCGAGTCGATGACTTCTCGATTGCCCTGGTTTTCAGCATCCAATTTTCCGCTTTATCTGGCCCCGATGGCCGGAGTGTCGGACAAGATTTTCCGGCAGCTCTGCAAGGAGCGTGGCGCGGACGTTCTCGTCACCGAATTCGTTTCGGCTGAGGGCGTCTTTCGGCGAAACGAGCGGACGCGTGAGTATCTCGATTTCGATGAATGCGAGCGGCCCATCGGAGTGCAGTTGTTTGGCGGGAACGCGGAGCATATGGCCGAGGCCGCGAAACATGTGGTGGATTGGGTTCGGCCCGATTTTATCGATCTGAACTTCGGTTGCCCCGTCAACAAAGTCGTGGCCAAGAATGGCGGCTCGGCCCTGCTCAAAGATTGCCCGACCCTGGCCGCGGTCGCGTCCACGGTCGTCCGCGCCGTCGCGCCGCTGCCGGTTACCGCAAAAATCCGGATCGGTTGGGACACGGACTCGATCAACGCTCCGCACGTCGCGCGGATCCTGGAAGACACGGGCATCCTCGCTCTCGCGGTCCATGGCCGGACCCGGGCGCAAGGTTATTCTGGAGCGGCGGACTGGGGCGTGATTGGCGAGGTCTGCTCGGCGGTCTCGATTCCCGTTATCGGCAACGGCGACCTGACGAGCGGATCGGATGTCGTCAGACGTCGCTCCGAAACCGGCATCGCCGGCGCGATGATTGGCCGGGCCGCCATGAGTTCCCCGTGGATCTTTGCCCAGGTGAAACATTATTTTGCGACCGGCGAAAATCTGGGCCCGCCGAGCCTGACCGAGAAGTGGGACTTAATCCAACGGCATTGCCAGCTCGCGGTCCAGGAATGGGGTTGCGAGGATCAGGCGATTCGCTCGATGCGGGCCCGGCTCATGGCGTACTCGAAGGGATTCCCCAACAGCAAACAGTTGCGCGAAAAATTCCAACACGTCTCTTCGCTGGGGGAAATTGAAGAGATCGCGGCGGAACATATGTCATCCGATCTGCAACCTGCCTGATTCCCGTAATCATTCCGCGAACCTAACTCTCGCCGTGCCCGAAACGCCCGCTCCATCCGCCGCGATCAACTTCAAGATCGGCAACGAACGTCTCATCAAGGTCACCGAGAACGCTTCGCGAAAACTCAATTCGCTCCTGGAAAAACAAGGTCGCGCCACCGGCGCGTTGCGCGTGGCGGTGATCGGCGGAGGCTGCTCCGGCTTGCAATACAAGATGGATCTCGTGGATGGCCCGGCCAATCGCGACATCATGGTCCAATCGTCCAACGTCCGGGTCGTGGTCGATCCGAAAAGCGCGCTCTTCGTCAGCGGATCTCTGCTCGATTACAGCGACGATCTCCAAAAAGGCGGATTCAAAGTGACGAATCCGAATGCAGTGGCCCACTGCTCTTGCGGCGAGAGCTTCGCTGCATGACCGACTATTTCGCGCTTCTCGATCAGCCCCGCGCGCCCTGGCTCGATCCGGAAAAGCTGAAGCAGGTTTATCATCAAAAAACTTTGCGGACGCATCCGGACACGGCTGCGCCAGGAGAATCGGAAAGCAGTTTCGCTCAACTCAACGAAGCGTACCAGGTTTTGCAGGATGTGAAGCGCCGGCTGCATCATCTCCTGGAGCTGGAAGGCCATGCCCTTTCTTCGGCAGACCAAACCGTTCCCCGTGAACTCCACGATTTGTTTCCCGCCATCGGCGCGCTCGCTCAGCGCGCGACTGGGCTCCTGGAAAAAATCAGGACGGCTTCGAACGCCTTGAGCCGGTCGCTTCTGAAACCGGAGATTCTCGAAGTGCAAAAGGAGACGAAAGAGCTGCGCGGAAAGATTCAAGAACTCTCCGACTCTTCCCTCGCTCAACTGCGTCAGGCCGATTCCCGCTGGAAGAATAATCCGACCGACGAGATTGCCGCCTTGTCCGATCTCTATTTCACCTTCGCGTATTTGACGCGCTGGTCCGCTCAGCTCGATGAGCTGGCGTTTCAGATATCGTCTCATTGAGCAAGCTAGGGCGCGGCCTGTTCATTTGAACTTGCGCTCCCGGTAGGCGCGGGCAGAATAAGGCATGCTCACGGAGCGACAGAGAGGCATTCTGGAGTTTATCCAGTCGGAGCAACGCGAGAAAGGGGTGACGCCGAGCACCCGCGAAATCCAGCATCACTTTGGTTTCGCGAGCCAGACCTCTGTCATGCAATACATCGACGCGCTGGAGCGCAAGGGTTTCGTCGATCGTCACGCGCGCAAGGCGCGGGCCCTGATCACACCGGTGCAGAAAGTGCGCATCACGGACATTCCGATTTACGGACAGATCCCGGCGGGAATGGCGACGCTGACTGAGCAGACGATCGAGGGCCATGTTTCCCTCGACACACGATCGGTTAATGCCTCCAAGAACGGACGCACTTTTGCGCTTCGGGTCCGCGGCGATTCGATGATCGACGCTCACATTCTCGATGGCGATATCGTGATCCTTGAAGATCGCAAAGATGTCCAGAACGGCGATATCGTGGCGGCGCTGATTGACGGCGAAACGACATTGAAGCGTTACGTCATGGAACATGGACGGCCCTATCTGAAGGCCGAGAACCCGCTTTACCCGAATCTTTCGCCCGCGCGCGAATTGCGCGTGCAAGGCGTAATGGTTTCGCTTGTGCGGAAACAAACCCCGCCGCGCCGCAAGCGCAGTTAATCCGAAGTTTTCGGCGTTGGTGTTCGCTTGAACATACTGGTCCTTTGTGCCAGTTTCGGGCATGGGCGCGAGCAGCAAGATTATCGATCTCCGTCATCTGCTGGCTGAACGTTTTCCTCAAACCGTTACTACGGCGGCGCTCCGCTTACCGACCGGCCTGCCTCTGATCGATGACACGATCGGCGGCGGATTACCAAAAGGCGCCATTACCGAATTGAGCAGCCCAAACGTCAGCGCCGGCAGCGCGCTTTTGATTTGCGCTCTCTTGCAGGCTGCGCATCGCGAAGGTCGCTTCCTCGCTTTGGTGGACGGGCGCGATTCGTTCGATCCTGCGCCTCTGGGGAACGCACGCTTGGGCAACTTGCTTTGGGTCCGCTGCGCGAAAGCGCTGGAAGCAATTCAAGCCGCCGATTTCCTTTTGCGCGATGCGAATTTCCCTCTGGTCGTTCTCGATCTCGTCCTGAATGCCGCCGATGAGCTCCGCAAGATCCCGCAAACAAGCTGGTATCGCCTGCAACGTCTCGTAGAAGCAGCGCCAACTGCTTTTCTCGTTCTCACGCGCACGAGCATCATCAGCAGCGCGCAATTAAAGCTGTCGCTCGATAATGCCTGGTGCCTCGCGGATTTGGAACCCGATCGTCTCGATTCGCGTCTGAGGGTTCTGGTGAAACGAGCGCAAAGCGGAAGACAAGCCATGGCCGGAGCCGGTTGATGTTTGCCACGATTTATTTGCCGGATTTTTATCTGCAAGCGGCGTTGCGTCACCAACCGGAGCTGCGCGCAAAACCGGTCGCCTTGATTGACGATCACGACAAGAAGGCCGTAATCATTCAGCTCAACGCCGCCGCCGGCCAAACCGGCGTGAGATGCGGGATGACGCCGAGCCAGGGCCTGGCACGTTGCCTTGAACTCAAGGTAAGAACACGGACCCGGGCCCAGGAAAAAGTAGTCCAGGAAATCCTGCTGCATTTAGCCGGCACCCTCGCGCCGTATCTTGAAGCAACCGCCGGAGGCATTGCCACCATCCAATTCACCGACACCAGGAACCTCGCGCGCAACGTCACGCGGGTAATCGAGCAATTAGCGGACGCCGAAATCGTCGGACAGGCTGGAATCGCGCCGACGCCGGATGCAAGTTACCTCGCGGCCCATCTGGCGAAGCCGGTTCTGCAAATCGACGATGTAAACGAGTTCTTCGCGCCGCTGCCAATCGAGACGCTGGCGATAAGCTAAGGCTGGGCTGGCAAAGCCGGCTTCCGTTCGATGAAAGCGCGATAAACCAAACCGCCCAACGCACCGCCGATCATCGGGCCCAGCCAGTAAACGTAATGCACTTTCCAAAAACCAGCGACGAGCGCGGGACCAAAAACCCGCGCGGGATTCATAGCCGCTCCGGTGAGTGAGCCGCCGAAGAGGATGTCGAGCGTGATCGTCGCGCCAATCGCCAGGCCGGCCACGCGGCGGCCGCGTTCATCTACGCCGGTGCCATGCACCACGAAAACGAGGAAGAACGTCAGGATCGCTTCGACGAGAACCCCCTGCCCCGGCGTCAGATTAATCGCGAGCTGGGGGGTGCCATTGACGATGACATCGCGGTCGAACAAACAAAGGCAGATCCACGCGGCCGCGATCGCGCCGAGGAGTTGCGAGATCCAATAACGAATCGCCGCGCCCAGCGTCATGTGACCGCTGCAAACCACCCCGAAGGTCACGGCCGGATTCAGGTGGCCGCCGGAAATGTGCATCGTGGCGGAGACAAAAGCGGCAATCGTCAGGCCGTGAGCCAGCGCGACAGCGAGCACATCGTGTCCCGCTGTTTTGATCGCGCCGATACCGACAAATATGAGTGCGAACGTTCCGATGAATTCTGCGAGGCAGGGACGAAGCTTTTCCATCGCGTCATCCAATCAAAAGGTTTCGATGATGACAACTCCAGAGCTGGAGGAACGCGCCATTTCGTTTCTGGGGAGCGCAGGCTGCCAGCCTGCAGTATCCGGCAGCATGCCGGCTACATTGGAATATATGCAGTACCCTAAGCGAACCGATTTCATCTCGGCAGGCTGCCGAGACGGGCAGGCTGGCAGCCTGCGCTCCCCAGAGAAATTATCCGCCGGCGAAGTCGGGATATTTTTCACGGAGCTGTTTCGCAACGCGATCCGCTTCCTCGTTCTTGCCGGCCTTCTGATAAGCCAGCGCCGCCTTCTGCAAAGCGCGCGGCGTGATCGCAGGATCGTCGTAAAGCAAGGCGACACCCATGAAGGCTTTGCCGGCTTCTTCGAAATTCTGGCGCTCGAATTGCACATCGCCCGCCAGCAACCTCGCTTCCGCGTTCACCCGCCCCTCCGGCTGCAAACGCATGATCTCTTCGGCAATCTTCTGGGCCTCGTCCGGTTTATGCGCCGCGATTTTCGTCGCGCCCAGCGCGAGCAACGTCTTCGCCTTTGCCGCCGGATCGGTCGCGACTTGCAAATATCTTTCGTAAGCCGCTTCGGCCCCGGCAAAATTCTTCAGCTTCGTTTCCGCGTCCGCTAGATAGAACCAGAAATCCGGCTTTACGTCTCCGAGAGTGTCGCTCTTCCCGAGAACAGCGAGATATCTTTCCGCGGCCGCATAATTCTTTTCGTTGTAGTACTCGAGACCCAGCCACTCCAGGATTTCCGCCGGTATCTTCGCGTTTTGATTGGAGGCGAGAAAGCCATCCACCTCCTTCGTCAACGCGGCGCGATCCCTTAGGTAAAAGAAAGCCGAGAGGATCCGAAGCGTGGCGAGGTTGTAATATTGCTCTTTGTTGAGCTGACGCGCGGCCTCGAGCGGCGCCAGCGCTCCCTTGTAATCCTTGGCATCGAACGCGGCCTTCCCAATGTAATAATTTGCCTGCGCAGCGACCGAACTCTTGGGGAATTCCTTCAATAATTGCCGGAAGGCATCGGCCATTCCCTTCGAATCGTCCTTCTGTCCGAGAATGAGCGCTTTTTGTTGGAGCGCGGCTTCGCGTTCGCGCGCGGCCGGATATTTCGTGAGCAACATGTTCAAATCCTCGATGGCCGCGTCGTAATTCTTCTCCGCCTGATAGGCCAGCGCCCGCTGCGTCAGAGCGGAAGGCATTTGCGGACTGTCCGGAAAAGCTTTCACGAAATAACCAAACGCATCGATCACCTGCGCCCCGTCTTTCAACTGAACAAAACACCAGCCGAGTTTGTAGGCCGACTCCGCGCGCAACTTCGGTGAGAGATGCGACGCCCGGAGCTCCGCATAAATCGGCGCGGCCTCCGCGAACTTCTGCGCCTTATAGAAATGTTCGGCCTTGAGCAGCTTCGCCTGGTCCGCGCGTTCTGGCGCGGGGTCCGATTTCAGATACTCGTCGATCTCCGCCAGCAGCGACGGCGCGTTCGTGTTGTAGAAATTGATCAACCGCTGATACTGCGCGTCCTTCGCCTCCTCCTTGTCGGGATATTTCGCGATGATCTGGCGATACATCTCGTCCGCTTCCTTGGTGTGCCCGAGCTGGCGCTGGCTGTTCCCGACGATCATCATCATTTCCGCGCGCACTTCCTCGGGAATCTCTTTCTCGCCGCGCTTATACTCAGCTAGCACCTTGTCGTATTGGCCTGATTGATATTGTAGCCGGAGTAATCCGACCTCGGCGATCGCGCGCCACTTGCCGGCCTCGGGCAGGTTGCGGCCTTTTTGCAATAAACTCAGCGCCTTCTCCGCCATCGCCTTGTCGATCTTTCCCTTGTCGGTTTGCTGCAAATCGATCGCTACCATTCCGGCGCGAACCGTCGCCTCCGCTTTCAAAGCCGGTTTCTGCGTTTCATTAGCGAGCGCTTCATAATTTCTGAACGCGTCCGCTTTCCGCCCACGCGCGAGCGCGATGGTGCCGGCGGCGAGGCGCGCATCGTCCCGATACGGATTCGGATTTTTTGTTTCAGCGACTTGTTCGTAAAGCTTCTGGGCTTCGTCTTTGCGATCGAGGTTTTCGAGACAACGCGCTTCGAAGTAGCGGGCAGAGAGAGCCAACGCGGACTCCTTCGATTTCGCCGCAGCCCGGTGGAAAAGCGGGAGCGCCCGTTGATAATCTTTCTGGGTGAAAAGAATCTCCGCTACTCCGTAGGCGGCAGGCCCCGCAAATTCGCTGTCGGGATAATTATCGAGGACGCTCTGGAAACTGGTGCGCGCGGCCGGGCCGCGATTCAGGGCGCGATAACATTCCGCCAGGTAGAAGTAGGCGCTGGCCCGGCCGGGAACCCCGGGATATTGGCCAAGATATTTTTCGTATTCCGGCGCGGCCAAGTCCCAGAGCTTTCTGGAGAAAAGCGCGTTGGCGTAATCGAGCTGGCGCTTATCCGGCGCTTCCGTTTCGACCGAAGGCGATTCGCCGGAAGGTTCCTCCGGCTCGCTGGCCTTCGGTCGGGGCTTTGGTGTCGCAGGCGTATCCGCGGGCACGGCCTTCGGCGCCGGCGGCTCTTCCACCGGTTGGGCCCGGCGCACTTCCGGAGTGCGTTGCTGCGCCAGGGATGCGGGGATTGCCGAAAAAATCAGCGCCGCTTGCACGAGGCAAACCGCGCCGCGCCGCGTCTTCATTTTGCCGTGGCGAAGGCAACGTTGGTTATGCCTGCTTCGCTGCAAATATTCAGGACGCCCACGACATTTTTGTAAGCGCCGGTTTCGTCGCCACGAATCACGACCGCCTGCTCTGGATAAAGCTGGACTAAATTTTTCAACATCTCGCCGAGCTCCGCGCCCGTGAGGGTGCGGCGATTGACGACTACGTTGCCATCCGCTTTCACATTGACCACTACGTCGCCCATCGTCGCCATCTTCTCTTTTGCGGAAGTTGCTTTCGGCACTTTCACGTCGAGCTCGTTCTCGCTCCGGGCCGCATTCCAGGTGAGGAGGAAGAAAATCAGAAGGAGCAGCAGGACATCGACAAGCGGCGCGAGCTGGATGCCCGGATGCTGCGGAGTGGCGTGCCTGCGTAAATTCATGTCAGAACGGCGTCAATTCCTGTGACGCGGGTGGCCCGCTAAAATTCATCTTCGAGCAGAACCGGCGTCCGCTCCGGCGTCCGTTTGTTGTACTGCAGGGAGAGCAGCGCCAGGACGTGGGTCACGGCCGATTCGAGCTCGGAGATGATCCGCTGCACTCGGCCGCGGAAGTAGGCGTAGAAAATCATTCCGGGAATGCCGACCGCAAGACCGGCCGCGGTATTCACCAGCGCTGTGCTAACACCGCTCGAGAGCATCGCATAGCGTTGGGTGCCGAGGTCGGAACCGAGGGCGCTGAAAGAGGTGATGATGCCAAAAACAGTGCCGAGCAGTCCAAGCATCGGCGCGATCATCCCGATATCGGCGAGATAAATGACGCGATGATTCAAACTCGATGCGACGCGGGTTCCCTCCGTTTCCGCGATCTCGCGCACCTGGGCGAAATCGGCGCTGGGATTTTTCGTCGTGAAATCGAGCACCTTCTGGACGACTCGGGCGACCGCTTCGCCGTGGCGATTGGAAACGGCGAGGAGCCCGAGATAATCGCGCTTGCGCAGGAGCGCGTCCGCCGTTGCCATGAAGCCGCTCGAGACGACCGCGCCGCGGCGAATGGTCAGAAAATAGGTCACCACCAGCATCACCAGGACGATCGACATTGCCAACAGGGCGTACATCACCGGGCCGGCCGCGATGAGCGTGTCCAGGATCGATTTTGTGCGCGGCAAATCGGGAAGTCGCGGTGCCGGAGTTTGCGCGAGAAATGGCGCCAGCAGCGCGAAGAGATTTTTCATTCCGAAAGTGCTGTTACGATAGGCAGCGAGGAGACGAGATGCAAATTGCGGTCAGCCTCCAGAGACCGCCGCCGGCCCGCTCGCGTTCAAACAAACTTTTCCCCGGCCAGCCAGCGCCGGACCCGGAAAATGTGGGCCGGCTGCGCCTGCGGATTCAGTTCGACGTAATTGCGATCGCCGCGCCAGAGATAGCGCGAATCGGTCAGAAGATCGTGCACCTGATAAACGTCCGAATCCATCGGGCCAAAATCCGCCAGCGGAATGTGCACATAGGAACTTTGCGAACGCGCCGGATCCAGATTCACCACGATCAGGATGATGTTGTCGCGGGCAGGCGTCATTTTTCCGTAGCAAAGAATGGCGTCGTTCTCCGTCCGGTAAAAGCGGAGGTTGTCGTAAAGGTGCAGGGCGCGGTTCTCTTGTCGGATCTGATTAATGCGAGTGATCCACGCCTTGATGTTTCCCGGGACGTCCCAATCGCGTTCCTTCCACTGATATTTCTCGGAGTCGAGATATTCCTCGCGGCCCGGCAACGCGGCATTCTCGCAGAGCTCGAAACCGCTGTAGATGCCGTAAACGCTCGAGAGGGTCGCCGCCAGCACCGAGCGAATCATGAAAGTGGGCCGACCGCCTTCCTGCAGATGGAACGGCAAAATGTCGGGCGTGTTTGTAAATAGATTCGCCCGAAAATACTCGCGCATCGGCGTCTGGGTGAGCTCGGTGAAGTACTCGGTCAGCTCGGCCTTCGTGTTTCGCCAGGTGAAATAAGTGTAGCTCTGGTTGAAACCGGCTTTGGCCAACGCCTTCATCATCTTGGGCTTGGTGAAAGCCTCCGAGAGAAAAATCACGTCCGGATACTGCGCCCGCACGCCTGAGATCAGGTATTCCCAAAACGCGACCGGCTTGGTGTGCGGGTTATCGACCCGAAAAATGCGCACGCCGCGCTCGGCCCAGAAGAGAATGATGCTCTTCATTTCTTCCCAGAGCTCGAGCCAGTTTTCGCAGCGAAAATTCAGCGGATAGATGTCCTCGTATTTTTTCGGCGGATTCTCGGCGTACTTGATCGTTCCATCGGGCCGTTTGTAGAACCACTCCGGATGTTCCCTCACGTAGGGATGATCGGGCGAACAGTTGATCGCGAAATCGAGCGCGATCTCCATTCCGCGGCTGCGGATCTCGCGCTCTAGCCACTCGAAATCCTCAAATGTTCCCAGCGCCGGCTCGATCGCCTTGTGGCCACCCAATTCGCTCCCGATCGCGTACGGGACGCCCGGTTCCCAAGACTCGCAGGTGACCGAGTTGTTGCGGCCTTTGCGATTGGTGTGACCGATCGGATGGATCGGCGGAAAATAAATCACATTGAACCCCATCGCCTTCGCGTCGTCGACCCGCGGCAGACAATCGCGAAAGGTGGAACCGCGATCGCCGAAGCCCTCGGCCGAGCGAGGGAAAAATTCATACCACGCAGCGGTTCTCGCTTCTTTCCGGTCGACCACGACGCGTGGCGCTGGGCCGTACTGGGTGGCGTTGCCGCGGTCTGGGTAGGTCGCCATCAGCACTTCGAGTTCGCCAGAGTGGGCAATCTCGTTCACCTGCTCGCGGCCGCCGGTCCGAATTGCTTCCGCGAGTTCTCGAAGCCGGTCGGCGTCAACGTAGTTCGCCGACCGCATCGCCGCATGATCGAGCAAGGCCGCGCCTTCGAGGGTTTCGCTGAACAAACTAGCGACACCCGCTTCGAACTTTGTCGCAAATTCGTGCTGCCAGCCGCGAAACGTATCGGTCCAGGCTTCGACGGTGTATTCGTAGGTCGCATTTTCGTAGAGCGTGCAAACGCCGCGCCACCGGTCATTGTCCACGTGTGTCATGGCTGTTTCGTGCCAGTGCGATTCGCCGAGGAGCCGCCATTTCAACACCGCCGCGACCACATCGTGCCCGTCCTTGAAAACATCCGCCTCGACGGCTAGATCGTCGCCGACCACACGTTTGACCATGTAGCGCCCGCCATCCACGAGCGGTTGGAGGTTCTCAATAACAGCGGTCGGAAAGGCCCGTGGCATGGGGCCATCAATCAACCGAAATTCGCCTGCCGCGAAAGAAGAATTATGTCCGCGCTACGTGTCATCCCGAGCCGCGGAGACGACGAGGGACCTCGCACCTGAAAGTTGCGTTATCGCGAAATATCAAGCGTCAGCCGAACGTATACGCCCGTCGTCGCGCGGAAGCGGTAGAGCAATTGCGAGGTCCCTCGGCGCGCTTCGCCAGCCTCGGGATGACCCGTGCTCGCGGATCGTTATATCAAACTTTGAAATAGAACGCGCACTCGTACAAGCCCGAGGTGCGCGTTTCTTCGCGGCGGACTTCCGTGCCGAGGACTCCCTCGAAGAGATCATGCTCGAGCCGGCCGATGATCGGGTATTGGTCGAGCAAATTCAGGATGGGAGAATGGCACTCGAGGATTTGGGGCCCGCCCTCCTTTTCGTCGGTGACATACTGCGACATGTAACCTTCCTTTTCCCGCTGGGTCGAAAGCCATTTCGCGCGCTCCACTACGGTGTCGCCTTTGACCTTGGTCTTGAGCGCGGCCGTCTTTCGCTCGAAGACATTGAAGAGCATCTTTTCCGGGCCGTTCGGTCCGTACACTTCATTGATCGACTTGAGTAATTCCAGAGTGAAATCGTTGCTGTCACAGGGGAACAAGTCGTGGGTGCGGCGCGTCAGCCGATACACCATTTCCGGGCGACCCATTTTTTGCGGGCGGCGCCATGTATCGAGATAACCGTCGCGCTCGAGAGTGAGGCAATGCTGCTTGATGCCCATGTAACTCATCTTCATTCGGGTGACGAGTTCGTTGACGGAGAGACCCTTCGTCCGTTTGAGGGTGTTAAGAATCTCCAGGCGCTGGGTGCGGCCGATTTCGGAAAGTAGTTGTTGGTTCAAATGCGGCTCCTCGGTGGGTTGGGCGGAGATTACCCGCACTCGCCTTGGAAAGGCAATAAGAAACTTCCGCAAGATTCAGGGATAAAGGAAATTACCCTTCCTTCACAATCAACCGGCCGGAAGCAGGGTCGAAAAGGCGCGCTTCCTTGAGGTTGATTTCAAACTGCAACCGGTGGCCCGCGTTACCTTTATCGGTCCCGCGTCGGCTTCGGCAAATCAGGGCGTGCGCTCCGGTCTGGAGGTAGAGATTGGCCTCCGCCCCCGTTGGCTCGACCATTTCCACCAGCGCTCGAAAGCTCGTCGGAGAGCGCTCTGTTTCGGTTGCCGCGACCGTGATGTCTTCGGGGCGAATGCCGAACACAATCGGCTGACCAACGAAATCCTTTGCGTTCGGAAACTCCGAGACCGGCAGGCGGACCTTGATCGTTCCGTCGCCTTGCTCCGAAAAGACAAGCGAATCGCGGTCCTGTTTCAGGGTGCCATGGATCAGATTCATCGGTGGATAACCGATGAATCGGGCAACGAAAAGATTCGCCGGCGCATCATAAACCGCAGCGGGGTCGCCCTCCTGGTGGACGACGCCTTGATCCAAGACGACCAACCGCTCACCCATCACCAGCGCTTCGACCGGATCGGTCGTTGCATAAATGATCGTTGTGGCCGGCAAACGCTGATGCAGCTTCCTTATCTCGGCCCGTCCTCGGACGCGCGCTTCTCTGTCGAGACTCGCGAATGGTTCGTCGAAAAGAATTATTTTTGGCTGCCGCGCAATCGCTCGGGCGAGCGCGAGGCGTTGCCGTTCTTCGGCGCCAAGCGTTGCCGGCATCCGCTCCAATATCTCCTGCAATCCGAGCACTTCCGCCGCGGCCAGCACGCGCTTTTTCGTTTCCGCTTCTGAAAATTTTCCCGGCCGTATGGCAAACGCCAGGTTGTCATAGACCGACATCCGAGGATAGGGCGCGTAGTCCCGAGACACCAACGCGACCTCCCGGTCCTTTGGCGGAACATCGTTCATCCGCCGCTCGCCCAAAAAAATGTCCCCTCGCGAAGGATCTTCCAGCCCGGCAATCACTCGCAGAATGGTCGAACTTCCAGAGCCAGGCGGCCCGGCCAGGACGACGAATTCCCGATCTTGAATCTCGAGACTGCAATCGGTGAGCCTGCCGACCGAGATGTTGTGAAGAGTGATGTTAGCCATGACCTCACACAAACGGGATGGGAACGATTTCGACGAGCACGTTGGCGTCCGTGCGAAGGTGTGAGCCGATAGTATTGAAGCCGCGCTTCACATAGCCGAGCGCAATTTCCTTTTCCAATCGCGAACTTCGCGCAGCGCTCGTGATCCACCCCACATCTTTCTTTTCGCCTTCGATCGGCTCGAGCCGCATGCCCGCTTTGAGCGGCTCGGCGGAAAGCGAGATCAAGCCACGAAGACGCTTGTTTGTCTGGCCGGACATTTTCATGCGCGAAATCACTTCCTGCCCGACATAGCAGCCCTTGAAGTAATCGATCGAAGTCGTTTCCAGGTTCGCTTCCACTGGAATGATCTCATCCGTTAGCTCGCGACCCCAGCGCGGAATGCCCCGCTCGATTCGAAAAATTTCGGCGCATTCGTCGTCACAGAACGCAAAAGTTTCCGCAAGTTGTTCGCGAATGCGCTCGCGCTCGACGCTCTCCTTCTCGAACCAGAGATCGTGTCCCGCCGATGCGAATCGATTTGCTGCGACAGCCCTCGCCGGCTGCAAAGCATTCGCCGGACCTTCCGATGCGATATGGAAAACCGCGAATCGATCTGTGACATCTTCAATCTCCACGTCGTCCGCGATGATGTAACGATCCAGCCGAGCGGAGAGGTCGTCGCGGAGTTCCGGATCAGCGTCCAACAGAAAACCATCCGCATCTTCGGAAATGAAAACATGGGCGCTCAATTTGCCTTTCGCACTCAAGACCGAAGCTTGAATGGCGGAAGTCACGGTGGCTTTCCGCAAGTCGTTGGTCATTTGACCGTTGAGAAAGCGAAAGGTGTCGGCTCCCGTCAGGCGCAGTTTTACGCGCGCGGACAGATCAAAAAACGGATTCAATCGTTCGTATGGCGCCGCCAAAAGCCGCCCCATAATCCCCGCGGCTCTTCGGATTCTTTTTCGTCTTCAGGCTTCGGAAAAGTGAGAACAGGCGCCTCGCTCTTCTTTTCGGAAGTTCCCTGCTCAGATGATGGAGTGGTGACAGACGCTGCCTCTGCGTTTGTTTCCGATCCTTCATCCTTTGCTGGCGAAACGTCAGGCGGCAAAGCGGCTTCCTCCGCTACAGCCGAAGTCGTATGACCGGCCACTTCAGATTTAGGCATTGCCTCAATAGCTGGTTCCGCTGCCGCAATTTCTTGCGCCTCCTCACTCCCCGGCTTCGTCTCGGAGACCGTGGGTTCCGCGACCACCGCGGCTTCCGCGCGCTGTTCCGGTTCGGCCGTCTTTCCTCCATCAATTCCCGCCAGCCGCGGTTGGTCGTCTTCCCCATTTGTCGGTTGCGGCTCGGCCTGAAGCGGACCGCCCGCCGGGAAATATTGCCGGAGAAGCGAAGAATAATCGGCATCGCCGCGGCCTTGCCGCAGTTCCTCGGTCAAACCGTGACGCGAGGCATCGGTCGCGCCGAACTCGATTCCAAAACCGCGGGCGAGACGCGTGGCGATGACCACATCCTTCAACATGTGCTTCACGGAAAAGTGCGTCTCGAAATTGCCTTCCATCATCATCGGCAATTTCATTTCGAGCGTGGCCGAGTTGCTCCCGTTGTTGCGCATCGCGGCTGCGAATTTCTCTACGGACAAACCCGATTTCGAAACCAGCGCCAGAGCTTCGGCCGCTGCCTGCACGCTTGCCGCGGTAATCATGTTTGTCGCCACCTTAATCGTGGTGGCGTCCCCGATGGTGCCCATGTGGATGATTTCCTTGCTGCTTGCTTCGAGGACGGGACGCGCCTGCGCGAACGCCGCTTCGTCACCGCCCACGTAATAAACCAGCTCTCCTTTTTCCGCCGCGTTTTTGCTGCCGGTAAAGGGAGCGTCCAGAAACTGGGCGCCGCGGCGTTCGACGATTTCCGCCGCCGCTCGCATCGTATCGGGCGACACCGTGCAGTGTGCCATGACGACATGCTGCGCGGTGAGATTGCGATTCATCCGCTGCACCATCTGGAGCAACGCGTCATCGTCCGCGACAAAGATCTGCACAAAATCGCAAAGCTCCGCGACCTCGGCGGGCGATCCGACGAAATTCGGGACCGGACGCGGCGTGCGGTTCCAGACGAAGACATGGAAGCCGCGTTCCCGCAGATTCTCGACGACCCGCTGCCCAATAATCCCGAGCCCGAGCACTCCGACGTTTTTTTTCCGTGTGCGAACTGACATTGCTAATTGCGCCGCCTGCTTTTTTACCGGCGACGGCTGAAAATCAGGTCAAACCCGCAGGGAAGCAATGCCGAACTTCGCTCAGCGGCTGAGGTTTTTAGCGAGTCGATTGGTCACCGAGGCGCGTTGCTCGTTCGCCATCACGGCCTGGATCTCCGGTCGCGCCTCCTCAAAGCTGAGCAACCGCGCCGGTTTTATTTCGTCCAACCGGACGATGTGAAAGCCGAGATGCGAGCGGAACGGCTTGCTCGTTTCGCCAGGGTGAAGTTTTTTGACTTCGGCGAAAAACTCCGGCGCGATCCGCGCTTCGGAAAAGAACCCGAGATCGCCGCCACGGGATTTCGTCGCTTCATCCTCGGAGGTTTCCGAGATGAGTTGTGAGAACGCTTCGCCGCGAGAAAGGCGAAGCGCGAGCGCTTTGATCGCCTTCGCTTTTTCTTCGACGGTCTCGGGCGGCGTCTCCGCATGGGCAGCGAGAAAAAGGTGCGAGGCGCGATAGCGGGCCGGCTGCGCGAAAAGTTCTGGGTGCTTCTCGTAAAAATTGCGGCATGCCTGCTCCAGGGCTGCGGTTTCCGGCGCGATCTGTTTCCCCAGCCAATCGAGGTCGCGAAGTTGCTCGCCAATTCTTTCGCGCAACCACGAGAGTGAAAGCCGGCTTGAGTGAAGGGCCTTGGCGAAAGTTTTCTCCTGGCCAAACTCCGCCTTGAATAACGAAACCTCTCGATCGATCCGGGCCAGATCGATCGACTCTTTGGAGGCAACGCGACGAAGATTTTCCCTTATGACCAGATCGGACACGGTCACCTCCTCTTCGAGGTCGCCCTCATAAATTCCTTTGCCGTTTGTGATCGCGAGAAGCCGACCGCGCCCGAAGAGACGGCCGGCGGCATCGCGAAAAGATGTGGAACGGCAAAGTAATTCGCTGCCCATCAAGCCGACACCGAAGGCGACCGCGATCAATCCGAAGAGCCTCACCTTCCCCGTCATTTGAGAGCAGACTCGGACAGGTAATGGCACGCCACCGCGCCGGTAATGCGCAGGCTTTCGGCGCTGAGCTTATCCATCGTGTCGGCGGGCGTATGCCAGGCCGGATAATCGAAATCGATTAGATCGATGGTTGGTATTCCGATCTCATTCAGAGGGGTGTGATCGTCGGTGATATCGCGATCGAAATAGCTGAAGTGCTTCCTCAGATTCAACGCGTCGGCCGACGCGAAGATACCACGCGCCAGATCGACCGGGGAATCGGGCGGAAGCGTGATGGTAAGCGAGCGGTCGCCGACCATATCGAAAAGAATGCCGCCGCGAAATTGTTTCGCTTTCTCTCCGGCGGCGAGCTGCTTCGCGAAGTATCGGCTCCCGTATAATCCGTCGGTGTCCGTAAAAGCTTCGTAGGCTTCCTCCCCATCGAAGAAAACCAGCTCCGCTTTTCGAGCGAGATCGGGGCGCTGCGCCAAAACGCGGGCCAGTTCGAGCAGCACGCCGGTACTGGAACCGCCGTCGTTCGCCCCAACGAATCGGGCATTATCGAAGGTCTTCGTATCGTAATGCGAGCAGACGAGAAACGAGGGCGCGCTGTCTCTCGCGGCGAAAGTGGCAATGAGATTCACGAACTGCACTTTCCCACGCGGCGTTTCGTCCGTAAAAGTCTGGCGCTCCACTTTCCAGCCGAACGATTCGAGCTGTTTGGTCAGATACGTTCTCGTCTTCTCGATTGCTTCCGAGGCCGGTGGTCGCGGACCGAAGTCCACCATCGCCTGCACATGCGCGAGCGCTTTCTCCCCGGAAAACTGCTCCCAGATTTTGACGCTATCAGCGCCAGGCGACGGCGAGTTGGGACGGTCGCACGCCGCGAAAAACGCGAACGCGATCCAGAGGCCGGCGGCGAGTCGGCTAGGTTTCGTCCGCAGGCAATCCGAGAGCGCCGAGGACGCGTTGCAGATCATCGTTGCCATAATATTCGATCTCAATGCGGCCTCGTTTTTCTCCGTGATGAAGCGTGACCCTGGTGCCGAGATGTTCCTGCAATCGATTTTGCAGGTCGTGGATCGTTGCTGAAGTGACTGCCGTCGCGGCCTGGCGCCGCCGGCGCGGCCGCGTACCGCCCAGTTGCCGGGCTACGAGGCGCTCCGTCGCGCGCACGGTCGCGCTCCGGCGCAGGATCGTCTCGGCCACCGCCAGTTGTTCCTCCGGTTCTTTCAAGCCGAGCAAGACCTTGGCGTGTCCCACTGAGATGAGGCCTTGCGTGAGCCATGCCTGCGCTTGCTGGTGCAAATCGAGAAGCCGCATCGAATTCGCCACCGCCGCGCGGCTCCGGCCGACTTTCTGCGCGATATCTTCCTGCCGCATCCCAAATTCCCCCGCGAGCCGGGCGTACGCTTGCGCTTCTTCGATCGGATTAAGATCGGCGCGCTGAAGATTCTCGATCAGGGAAAGCTCGAGCACCTCGAGATCGGTCGCGACTCGCGTGATCACCGGCACCTGCGTGAGACCCGCTTCCTGCGCCGCGCGCCAGCGCCGTTCACCCGCGATCAATTCATGCCGGCCGGCCACGTCGCGAACGACCAGCGGTTGGATGATCCCATGCTGTCGGATCGATTCGACCATTTCCGCCAACGCGTCGCGCGCAAAATCTTTTCGCGGTTGCAACGGACTCGGCACGATGCTGGTGAGATTAACCTGTTGGATTTTCTCGCCTGGCTCGGCCTCGAGGCGGACCGGCGGCGGTCGCGAGCTAATCAGCGCGCTGAGACCTTTGCCGAGAGCGGATTTTGCCATGGGCGTCAGGTTATCGGTTCAACTTCACAGACGCAAACAGCATTGGTGCTGCTCTTCCTTACGGCTAACGTGCCCGAATGCCGGACGAAGTCTTTACCCTGGGACATTCCCCAGATCCGGACGATGCCTTTATGTTTTACGCAATGGCGGAGAACAAGATCGATCTGCGCGGCTATCGCTTCGAGCATCGGCTCGAGGACATCCAAACGTTGAACGAGCGCGCGCTTCGCGGCGAGCTCCACATCTCCGCGATCTCGATCCACGCGTTCGCATATGTGAGCGATCGTTATGCGCTCTTGCCCTGCGGCGCCAGCATGGGCGACGGCTACGGGCCTATGGTCGTGACGGCTAACCGCGAGGGATTGGCTGACGATGCGTCGGACGATCACATTCGCGCCTGGCTCCGCTGCCGGACAATCGCGATCCCGGGAAAAATGACGAGCGCGTATCTCGCGCTGCAACTTTATCTCGGGCAGTTCGAGCACGTGGTGGTGCCGTTTGATCAGATTTTCCAAGCGGTCAAGGATGGTCAGGCGGACGCGGGCCTCATCATTCACG
>JBEEHU010000135.1:0-5981 GCA_041167565.1 Verrucomicrobiota bacterium
GTTTGGCGAACGCGGCCGCGCGTTCCTCGATCATGATTTGATCGATGGTCGGGATCGGGACACGGGGACGCGTGGTTCCGTTCCGAAGGTCCAGAGATGTCATGGTGTTGGATAGCAGCGCCGGCATGAACTCCTAGCATGGGACGAAGTCTGGCCCGGGCCAACTCAAAATTTCCGAGTCGCAGTGTCAGGCTCTTTCCGGGGATTGCAGGCTGCCAGCCTGCACATCTCAGCATGCTGAGATGCAATCGGTTCGCTTGTTCTAACGCGTCGCTTTCAAGATGTAGCCGGCAAGCTGCCGGCTACTGCAGGCTGGCAGCCTGCGCTCCCCAGAAGTAGAATTCTCCGCACACAATAGTTGGAGGCCGAACAATTTTGAAAACTTTGGGGATCATCGGCGGGATCGGACCGGAATCGACGATCGATTATTACAAAATGATCGTCGCGCTCTATCGCGAACGGAGGCCGGACGGCAGCTATCCGCCGCTCGTGATCAACAGCATCGATATGCAGCGGATTGTGAAGATGTTTGAGGCGGGCGAGCTGGAAAAACTCACGGCCGGTTTCGCTGCGGAGCTGGAGAAGCTTCATCTTGCTGGCGTCGATTTCGCCTTGCTGGCGGCGAACACGCCGCACCTTGTGTTCGACGATCTCCAGCGCCGGTCGCCGCTGCCGCTGATCAGTATCGTCGAAGCCACCTGCGCAGCGGCGAAGGCGCGCGGCCTGAAACGCATCGGCCTTTTCGGAACGCGCTTCACGATGCAGGCGTCGTTCTATCGCGATGTTTTCTCGCGGGAAGGGATCGCGGTCGTCGTGCCCGATGCCGCCGATCAGGATTACATCCACGAGAAATACATGGGCGAACTGGTGCCGGGGATTTTTCTCCCGGAAACCCGTGCGGGCCTGCTCGTGATCGTCGATCGACTGGCGGAGCAGACGGCCATTGAGGGAGTGATCCTCGGTGGAACGGAACTGCCGCTCATCCTGCGCGAACCGGCGCACAACGGTATTCCGTTTTTCAACACGACCCGAATCCACGCGGAGGCTGCGGTTGAGCGGATGTTTTCCTAGCCCGATTCGGCGCTGGCGGCGGCTCGCCATTCCTCGCGCGTGGCGGAGATCAACGGCACGAATCGGATGAAGGCGCGGATGACCGAAGCGAGATAAACGAGAAGGCCGATGGCTTGCAGCGCAATCAGGATCAGGTGGCCATTTTGATGGAGAAAGAATTCCGGCCAGGCGCGAATAGCGAGTGCGCTGCCGGCGTTAAAAAGGAATATGACGGGGATGATGAGCGCGATGTTGAGGCGTTGATCCGCCCCGACCATTGCATAAAGGCGGCTGCCCACCGCGCCGGCGCTGTCGCGTCCGCGCAGCCGCACAATGCGCATGTCGTAGACGAACAGCGCCCAGACCACGAGGGCATAGAGCGCCGTCAGGACGAACCACATGAAGGGATCGTTCAGGCGGGTAAAGGCGATCGCTTCGATGAGCGCGCAGGCGATGTAGAAAAAATTGTGCACGAACTCCAGCGGCCACCGGATCAGGGTGAGCGTGTGGATGAGCGAGCGCGACCAAAAGAGCAGAATGATGAGCAGGCCGGTGCCGACATAAGGCCAGGCGGCGGATTGGCCCGCGGACAAAACCTGGCGCGCGTTATCGACGAGAAAGTAGAGCGCGACGCCCTGGATGATGCTGCAAAGCGTCAGCTCGATCTCGACCACCATCGAGTCGAGCTCTTTGCGATTGCCGCCCGGCGAAGTCACGACGCGAGTCGTAGCCGGTCGGCAGGCTGAATGTCAACTGTAGCCGCGGCGCTGTGTCGCCGCGTATGTCGAACCCAGCGCGCCGACGCAGCGGCGCGGCTACAGCGCGGAAAAAAATCTACCGCGCGAGGACGACGTCTTTTTTGGTCCAGGCGTGGACCTGCTGACAATGGGGGCAGGTCAGCTTGTGATTTTTCAGCGGCGTGTCCGCGTAAAGCTCTTCATCGATCGTGAGGCCGGTCGCGGTGAGTTTCGCGGTGGCAGGGCATCGGACTAATATGCGTTTAATCATGGGTGTTTTTTTCGCAGCCGCTGGGGTTGTCATAAAAATTGGTTAGCCGAGCCGATAAACGATTCGTGCTTTGTCGATGTCGTAGGGAGACATCTGCAGTTTTACCCGATCGCCGGTCGTGAGGCGAATAAAACGTTTGCGCATTTTGCCCGAGATATGGGCGAGGACGAGGTGGTCGTTCGCGAGCTGGACCCGGAACATGGTGCCGGCGAGAACGGAAATGATCTTTCCCTCGAGTTCGATTGCTTTTTTGGAATCCATTAGGAGTTGCAGAACCGGCGCCCTGGGAAGAGCGCCGGTTCGCAGAATCTAAAACGCCAAATTAATAGCGATTGCCGGCCGACTGACGCGGACGCTCTTCGCGAGCGCGCGCTTCGTTGACGGTGAGAGTGCGGCCTTGCACTTCCTTACCGTTAAGCGCCGCGACGGCCGCGTTGGCTTCCGTCGTATCGGCCATGGAGACGAACGCAAAACCGCGTGAGCGGCCGGTGGTGCGGTCCATCATGAGGGCAACGTCAGTGACTTTGCCATGGGTTTCGAAAAGATCCTGGAGATCGTTTTCAGTGGTCTCAAAAGAGAGATTACCTACGTACAGTTTCATTATTATTTTTTGGAGCAAAAACTGCCAGCTACAGAGCCGTTCCCGAGAACCGGGTTTCAAACCACCACTGAGGAATCTCAGCTGACGATCTACCACGCAACGAACAAAACAGACTTAATCCAATAGGCGGGGACTCTCGCCCGCTTTCCCGGAAATGCAACCGATACTTCCCGAGCGAATTCCGTCTGAATCTTACGCTTGCGCTCGCGGGCAAAACCGATTCTTTACAACGGCCTTAGATTGGCCCGGATTTTGTGACCGGCCCTCTTTCAGCAAATTCAACCCAGGCAACGTCACGTTGCCGGCAGCATAATTATTGCTGCTCCCGTATCGCACCTTTTCGGTTCGTTCCGCCCAGAATACGCTCGCGGATCTAGTTTCAAACCCGCCTACCTATGAAGAAGAAAACCACTTCACCACCACCACCCGCGGTCGAGAAGGGATCCCGCCTGAATGGCGATCGCCTCGACCAAAAGAAACTCCTCGTCGCCCTCTCTGCTTTTAAGCGCGGCGATTTTTCCGTCCGGCTACCGGACGATTGGACCGGCCTGGCCGGAAAAGTGGCGGACACCTTTAACGAGGTCATCGGGATGAATCAACGGCTGGCTCGGGAGCTGGACCGGATTGGGCAGGTCGTCGGTAAAGAGGGGCGAATCTCGCAGCGGGCTTCGCTCGGCGATGTCGGAGAGTGCTGGGCGGAAGCGATCGGGTCGGTCAATGGGCTGATCGGGGATCTCGTGCATCCGACGAGTGAAATGGCGCGCGTCATCGGCGCGGTGGCGAAAGGCGATCTCTCGAAGACCATGGCTACGGAGATCGAGGGCCGGGCGTTGCAGGGAGAATTTTTGCGCACGGCGAAGACCGTGAACACGATGGTGGATCAGCTCGGCGCGTTTGCTTCGGAAGTAACGCGCGTGGCGCGCGAAGTGGGCACGGAAGGCAAGCTCGGCGGCCAGGCAAAGGTGAAGGGCGTCGCCGGCACCTGGAAGGATCTGACCGAAAACGTGAACCTGATGGCCGGTAACCTGACCGCGCAGGTCCGTAACATCGCGACAGTCACGACGGCTGTCGCGAACGGCGATTTGACCAAGAAAATCACGGTCGACGTCAAAGGCGAATTCCTCGAGCTGAAAGACACGGTCAACGTCATGGTGGATCAGCTTCGTTCGTTTGCCTCGGAAGTGACGCGCGTGGCGCGCGAAGTCGGCTCGGAAGGAATTCTCGGCGGCCAGGCGCGGGTCGAGGGTGTTTCCGGCACGTGGAAGGATCTGACTGACTCGGTAAATTTCATGGCGCGCAACCTGACCGGCCAGGTGCGAAATATTGCTGACGTGACCACCGCCGTCGCTCGCGGCGATCTCTCCAAGAAGATTACGGTCGATGTGAAGGGCGAGATCCTGGAGCTCAAGAACACGATCAACACCATGGTCGATCAGCTCAGTTCGTTCGCTTCGGAAGTGACGCGGGTGGCGCGCGAAGTGGGAACCGAAGGAAAACTTGGCGGCCAGGCCGACGTAAAAGGCGTGGCGGGCACGTGGAAGGATCTGACCGACTCCGTGAACTCGATGGCCGGAAACCTCACCGGCCAGGTGCGAAACATTGCCGAGGTCACGACCGCGGTCGCGAACGGCGACTTGTCGAAAAAAATCACGGTCGATGTGCGCGGAGAAATCCTGGAGCTGAAGGACACCATTAATACGATGGTGGATCAGCTTCGTTCGTTCGCCTCCGAAGTGACGCGTGTGGCGCGCGAGGTGGGCTCGGAAGGGGCGCTGGGCGGCCAGGCCGATGTGCGCGATGTCGCCGGCACGTGGAAAGATTTGACCGACAACGTCAACATGATGGCCGGCAATCTCACGGCGCAGGTGCGTAACATCGCCGAGGTGACGACCGCGATCGCGAACGGCGATCTCTCGCGCAAGATCACGGTAGACGTGAAAGGCGAGATTCTCGAGATGAAGAACACGATCAACACGCTGGTTGATCGGCTCAGCTCGTTCGCGTCGGAGGTAACGCGCGTGGCCCGCGAAGTGGGTTCGGAAGGAATTCTCGGCGGTCAGGCCGAAGTGCGCGGCGTTTCCGGCACCTGGAAAGATTTGACCGACTCGGTGAACTTCATGGCCGGCAATCTAACGGCGCAGGTGCGAAACATTGCGCTCGTCACGACCGCCGTCGCGAACGGCGATCTGTCGAAAAAGATCACGGTTGATGTGAAGGGTGAAATCGCGGAGCTGAAGAACACGGTCAAAACCATGGTGGACCAGCTCATCTCGTTTGCCTCGGATGTGACGCGTGTGGCGCGCGAAGTGGGCTCGGAAGGAATTCTCGGCGGTCAGGCCGAAGTGCGCGGCGTTTCCGGAACGTGGAAGGATCTTACCGACTCAGTGAACTTCATGGCCGGCAACCTGACGGCGCAGGTGCGAAACATCGCGCTCGTCACGACGGCGGTCGCGAACGGCGATCTATCGAAGAAGATCACCGTCGAAGTGAAGGGCGAAATCGCGGAGCTGAAAGACACCGTCAACTCGCTGGTTGAGCTGCTCAGATCGTTCGCGTCGGAAGTGACCCGTGTCGCGCGCGAAGTGGGTTCGGAAGGAATTCTTGGCGGCCAGGCGGAAGTGAAAGGCGTCGCCGGAACGTGGAAGGATTTGACCGACTCGGTGAACTCGATGGCCGGCAACCTGACCGGCCAGGTGCGAAACATCGCTGAGGTCACGACGGCGGTCGCGAACGGTGACTTGTCGAAGAAGATCACGGTCGATGTGAAGGGCGAAATCGCGGAGCTGAAGAACACCGTCAACACGATGGTGGACCAGCTCAGCTCGTTCGCATCGGAAGTGACGCGTGTGGCGCGCGAAGTCGGTTCGGAAGGTATTCTCGGCGGCCAGGCGGAAGTGAAGGGCGTCGCCGGCACGTGGAAAGATTTGACCGACTCGGTGAACTCGATGGCCGGTAACCTGACCGCCCAGGTGCGCAACATTGCCGAGGTCACCACCGCGGTCGCGAACGGTGACTTGTCGAAGAAGATCACAGTCGATGTGAAGGGCGAAATTTTGGAGCTTAAGAACACGATCAACGTCATGGTCGATCAGCTCAGCTCGTTCGCCGCGGAAGTGACGCGCGTGGCGCGCGAAGTAGGAACGGAAGGACGGCTCGGCGGCCAGGCGGATGTGCGTGGCGTCGCCGGCACGTGGAAAGATCTCACAGATTCCGTAAACTCGATGGCCGGCAACCTTACCGGTCAGGTTCGTAACATCGCTGAGGTTACGACGGCGGTCGCGAACGGCGACTTGTCGAAGAAGATTACGGTCGATGTTCGCGG
>JBEEHU010000136.1:0-3895 GCA_041167565.1 Verrucomicrobiota bacterium
GTCCCAGAGCCCGGGATGGCGGTCTTTCCAACGGGACCGCTTCTGGAGAAAGAGCTCGCCAAGACCATTGAAAATGAAGATGTGCACGGCGCGATGGCGCAAGTTATTCCCATGCACTTCGCCCCGCGGTGCGTCGCCCAGGACGCAGTCCTGTTCGTCCACCACGGGAAAGCGTTCTGAAGCGACCGAAATCTCTCCGGGGACAGCTCCCGACGGCGAAAGATTCGAGAGGGCGATCCATTGTGGGAGAGTCAGCTCTTCGGCCCGTGCGCGGGGATCGAACCCAATCGCTCCCGCAGCGGCTGCCCAGTCGGCAATTTCTTCCCGGAGGAGATTCCGCAACTGCTTGCGTCGTTGGGAAAATCCGCGACGAACGAGGCGGAAGAATGTTTCCGCGTCGTGGTTCGGCAATTCATCGGGCTCGCGCGGAATGATTCGAACGAAGGCGGAATCAACATCGGGCTGGGGAAGGAAAACGCTCGAAGGCACAGTGCGCAGATACTCGACGCGATGGCGAAGTTGAACGATTAGCGTGAGCGCTCCGTAATCGCTCGTCCCGGGAACGGCTGAAATGCGCCGAGCCATCTCCTTCTGTAACATGAACAGCCACAAGCTTATGGGCGAAGGATGTCTGGTGAACTTCAACAGGAGCTGACTCGAAATGTAATACGGCAGATTGCCGAGAATCTTGACACGGGGCTGCGCGAACAATTGCCGGACATAGTAATCGAGCGCGTCCGCGTGGAGGATTTCAAAACGGTCGCTCGTAAACCGGGTTCGCAAAAAATCCGCGAGTCTTTGGTCTTTCTCGATCGCAAGCACGCGTGCCCCCGAGGCCAGAATAAATTCGGTCAGCGCGCCCAGCCCCGGTCCAATTTCGACGACGTAATCCTCGGGCGTCAGCGCGGCTTTTTCGACAATCCAGCGCGCCAGGTTCCGGTCGTGAAGGAAATTCTGGCCGAGCGTCTTGACCGGCGAGACTCGGATTTCCCGGAGGGTGGCGTCAATCTCCGAGAGCTTCATGCGCGCACGCCCGAGGAACCGCGCGGAAGGGCAAATAGCAGTCTTTTGTTCACAAAAAAATGTGAACAAAACGCACCTTGGCGCGGAATTTATTCACAAGTTATTCAACCGGGCTGGCCGGCCCCAATTTCCTGGATCCTGGCCGGCGTCTCACGCGTCCGTTTCTTGCGACTCGAAAGGTAGGTCCGACGCGCGTCCTTGAGCGACAGGCCTTCCAGGAAGTAAACGATGGCGGCCCTCCCCATGGCATACGTGCCCGCGCCCGCGACCATTCCGCAGACCACGTTTCCCCAGCCCGGGAAAAACTTCAGGAGCGCGCGTGTTCCTTCACGCAACAGCATTCCAGCCCCAACATTCACGCCGAGCGCCCCCACAAATTCCGTTGCGGCCCGCAGACTTCGCTCGCGGCCACTGATATACATGACGCCGGAGACCATCACGAGCTGGAGAGCGGTCAGGATCGGGAGATCGGCCAGCGGAATCGGTTGAGCGCCAATCGCCGCGCAAATCGCGGTGGTGGATTTGACGAGGGTTTGCGCGATCTCGCTTTGGGCGGCGCGATCCCCCGAGATGCGCGCCATTTCCACGCGAGCTTCATTCGGCACTTCCCGGGCGAGGAGCGACATGAAGTGCTGCGCATTTCCCGACATCTCGAAGACTTGGAGAAAATGTCCGCCGATTCCCGGTTGTTCCTGCAGCACGCTTTGCAGTCGTGCGCGCATCTTTCCCGGCACCTGCGAGCCGAGATCGCCATTGTGAACGGAGCGCGCCGGCTGGGCTTCGTCGGCCATGACGATCCCGACCACTTTCGCACTGGTGCGCGCGGCTGCGTTCGCCGCGATAAAGGAGGCGAGATTATCTATCTCACGCTTCGGCATCCCCGCGGAAGCACCGGCCTCAGCCAAATGGAGGAAAACGTCGGAGGGTTGCTCTTGCAATTCCTCCTCGATATTTGGAATTGTGCGAGCCTCTGCGCCCCGGGCGTCGAGCACGTGAACCATTCCGCGGCCATGCAGATCCATGGCATGCCAGCGGAACAGTTCCATCAGGACGCCGTGCGATTCGGCGGGCGGCACCCAGGCAAAAAGCGCCGCGATAATTTCCTGGAGCGGCAGTTTGTTCGAGCCGGTCACCACGAAACGCGGCGCCCGCTGTTGCAGAAATAATTCCTTGAGCGGGGTCAGTTCATGCAAGACCGGTTTCTGGATCGCTTCCGGCAGCTTGCCGAGAAAACCTTCGAGACGCTCGATGATGTGGAGGAGAGAATTCCGGTTCATTCGGTTTCGGAGCCCGCTTTGCGCTTGGTTTCCATGGACACGCCAATTATACCCGTTCTCATGAGTTTAAATCTCGAAATTCTTTCGCGCGCGGCAAACGAAGCGCGCGGGCTGTGCATGGATGCGGTGCAGGCTTCAAAGTCCGGTCATCTCGGGCTGCCGCTGGGTTGCGCGGAAATGGGCGCCGTCCTTTACGGGTATGCGTTAAAACATAATCCCGATCAGCCGCGCTGGATCGGCCGCGATTATTTTATCCTCTCGGCCGGACACGGCAGCATGTTCCTCTACGCCTGGCTGCACATGAGCGGTTACGATTTGCCGATGGAAGAAATCAAACGCTTCCGCCAACTCCACAGCAAAACCCCCGGACATCCGGAATTTTTTGAAACGCCGGGCGTCGAATGCACCACTGGCCCACTTGGTCAGGGAGTTGCAAACGCCGTCGGCGTGGCAGTCGCAGCGAAAATGGCCGCGGCGAAATTTAACACGCCCGAGCACGTGATTTTCGATCAACACATCATCTGTCTCGCGGGCGACGGGTGCTTGCAGGAGGGCATTTCCCATGAAGCCAGTTCATTCGCCGGGCACTTCGGCCTCGATAATCTCATCCTGATTTATGACAACAATGCCGTCACGCTCGATGCCATGGCAAACGTTTCTCAGAGCGACGATGCCGCGAAGCGCTTTCAGGCTTATGGCTTCGACGTTCAGAAGATCGACGGCCAGGACATGCAGGCATTTCTGCGGGCGCTGAAAAAAGCGAAATCGCGCGACAACGGAAAGCCGCAGATGATCATCGCAAACACGTTGATCGGGAAAGGGATTCCAGAAGTCGCCGGGACAAATAAGGCGCACGGAGAGGCCGGCGTGAAATTTGTGGATGCGGGACGCAAAGGCCTCGGGCTGCCAGATGAGCATTACTTTGTCTCGCAGGAAACGCGCGAATATTTCGCCAAACACAAGAAGGCCCTGGTTCGACAGTACAAGCGCTGGGAGAAGATGTACAAAGAGTGGCGCGAGAAAAACGCCGAACTCGCGCAGCAGTTGGATGACGCGATCGAGAAGAAAGTTCCGGCCGATCTGACGGAGAAAATTCCATCATTCCCGGCCGATGCGAAGATTGCGACGCGCAAAGCCGGCAGCGAAGTGTTGCAGCCGCTGGCCAAAGCGATGCCGTTTCTGATCAGCGGCAGCGCCGATCTCCACGGCTCGACCTTGAATTACATCGAAGGCGCCGGCGACTTCACGCGCGACAATGCGCACGGCCGCAACATTCACTTTGGCATCCGCGAACACGGGATGTGCGCGATCATGAACGGCGTCGGCTATCACGGCGTCTTCCGAGCTTCGGGCGCCACCTTCATGGTCTTCGCCGATTACTGCCGCGCTTCGATTCGCCTCGCTGCGCTCAGTGGCCTCGGCACGATTTTCATCTTCACGCACGACTCGGTCGGCGTCGGTGAAGACGGCCCTACCCATCAGCCGGTCGAGACCGTCAGCGGCTTGCGCGTGATTCCAAACCTGGATGTCATCCGCCCGGCAGATCCCGAGGAAACCGCGGGCGCGTTCGCCGCGGCGTTACAACGGACCAGCGG
>JBEEHU010000137.1:0-6695 GCA_041167565.1 Verrucomicrobiota bacterium
CTCAGCACCCGCGAGATGGAGCGCATCAACTGGATGGAGTTTCGGGAATGGGTGCCAGGTAAGATCAACACTGTTCTCCTTCCGCTCGGCACAATCGAACCGCACGGAGTGACCGCGAACGGCGCCGATATCATCGCGCCGGTTGCCATTGCGAAGGAAATTGCACCGCGCTTGAACGCCATGATCGCGCCGGTCATCCCTTACGGGTTTACCGGCGTGATGGATGCGTATCCGGGAAGCTTTACCGTCCCGGAAGATGCGTATCGCGCTTATGTGCGCGCCGTCCTGGTCGGACTCGCGAAAAATAAATTCAAAAACATTATCCTGATCAACGGACACGGCGGGGGGCAGACCGCGATTCTGAATGCGTTAAGCCAGGAGGTAGGCCGCGAAACCGGCACGCGGATGTTGGTGGTAAATTGGTGGGCCTATTGCACCGACGTCACGATTGAAGTTTTCGGCGAGGACGGAGGCCACGCCGCCGAAAACGAAAATGCATTTATGATGGCGATCGATCCCTCGCTCGTGCATCGCGAGCGCTACAATCAGGACATGGTGACGGCGAACCCGTCGCCCGGGACTTGGAGCGCGTACCCGAACCCATCGAGCATTACACTTTACAAGGATGGGCAGGGTTATCCGAAATTCGATCTCGCCAAAGCGAAGACTTACTTCGCGAAAGTAAACGACAAGCTCGCGAAGCTAATCCAGGAAACAATCCGCAAGTGGGATCTGGCTGGGCTCTGAGAAATCCGGAACTTCCCGACTAACCGCGTTTCGAGAAGATTCGAAGTTCGTTCGCGGCTTTTTCCATTTCGTCCAACTTCTGCAGAGTCGCCGCCTGTTGCTTGAGGATTTCCTCGTTCGCCGCTTTCAACGCTTGCAACGCTTTCACGGCCTCTTGAGCTGAATTCGCCGTCTCAGCCGCCGATGCGGGCGCTTGCTTCGCGGCAGCCGGCGTCATCGCGGGAACGACTACTGGCGTCGGCGATTGCGCATGCAGCATGGAGATGATCGCCGTCGTCGCGAGAAAACAAAAGATGGTCGTGCGCATATTACTTCCCTGAACGGCTAGAATAGATTCGCGCGAGGCGGATTGCCTCAGCGACCGTGACGAGCTTCGCATCGATCTTGGTCTGGTTGTCCGCGATTGCGGCCTGCTGGGCCTGGACCTCTTTCACGAGGGCCAGCAATTGCTGGCTTTCTTTCGGAGGCTCGACGGCGGAAGCGCTGGCGAGCAGAGCGGCGAGGCAGGTAGCAACAAGAGCGGACAAGGATTTCATGGAGCGAACTAGGTTCATCTTCTTGCAAAGCAAGTCGTATTCCTGACATTCCCGCCAGGCTCGCGGCTCGGTAATTGCTTGCTTTTAGGGTCTCTTAGCGAGTACCCTCAAGGGACTTATGGCCGGCCCCGGGATGCATCAATCGCAAAACCTCTCACTCCAGCAGGTCCTTGCGCCCCAGCTCCAGCAAAGCCTGCTCATCCTTCAGGCGCCGCTGCTGGAATTGCGCAATCTGGTTCAGCAGGAAATGGAGACCAACCCGGTCCTGGAAGAACTCGCCACTGAACCCAACGCCGATGGCTCGGAAGAGCCGCCGACGCCGACGGCCGATGAGGAATTCAAAGCTGAGTTCGATCAACTCGCGAAGCTCGACGACGAGTGGCGCGATTACATGGCGCAATCCGGCAGCTACAGCGCGCGCTCGCAGGATGATGAGGAAAAGCGCCAGTTCTTTTTCGATTCCATCGCCACCCAGGAGACGCTCCAACAACATCTCATGGGCCAGCTCAACCAGGCGCCCCTCGACGCCGACGATCGTAAGACGGCTGAGCTCATTATTGGCAATATCGACGACAACGGATTTCTCCAAGTCACCCCCGAAGACATGGCGCTCAATACCGGCATCGCCCAGGAGGATTTCGAGACGATGCTGTTGCTCGTCCAGAGCTTTTACCCGCCTGGCGTGGGCGCGCGCGATTTGCGCGAGTGCCTACTCATTCAATTAAAACGCGAAGGCAAAGGGACCAGTCTCGAATACAAAATCATCCAGGACCATATGCCGGACTTGGGGAAACGGCGCTTTCCTGAGATCGCGCGCCGCATGGGCATCAGCGTCGAGCAGGTGCAAAAATGCGCCAACAACATCGCGCAGCTCGATCCGCGGCCGGGCCAGATTTTCGCCGCCGCGCCCCAGAACTACGTTCTGCCCGATGTCACCGTCGAAAAGATCGACGGCGAATACCAGGTCATCCTCAACGGCGAACAAATCCCGCACCTGCGCATCAGCAACACCTACAAAGACATCATGTCGCAGGATGGGAACGGCAGCGAAGTGAAGGATTACATCCGGGACAAAATCCGGAGCGGCAAATTCCTCATCAAATCAATCCATCAGCGGCAGCAAACTATTTCGAACATCGCGCACCAGATTGTGCTGCGGCAAAAAGAGTTCCTCGATCACGGCACCGCTCATCTGAAACCGATGACGATGGTGCAGATCGCCGACATCGTCGGAGTGCATGAGACGACGGTGAGCCGCGCCATCTCCGGAAAATACATGTCCACGCCGCAGGGCGTTTTCGAGATGAAGTATTTCTTCACGCCCGGCTATCAAACCTCCAGCGGCGAATCGATGAGCAACACCAGTGTGAAAGAAGCCATCATGGATCTCGTCAAGGATGAGGACTCGGGCTCGCCCCTGAGCGATAAGGAAATCGTCGAGATCCTGAGCGAACGCGGCATTCCCATCGCCCGCCGGACCGTCGCGAAATACCGGACCGAGTTAAATATTTTGCCGAGCAACATGCGGCGGAAATACTAGGATCGCGTTCCGTATGAACGCATCGCTTCGCGCTGCCGTTATCGCCGAATGGCGCGGACTGCCGGCGAACAAGACCCGACCTGATCGCTGGCAGGCGCCCGCGGATTTGCTGCCGAAGCTGATGCAGCAGCTCGGGCTAAGCGATCGCCTCCGCGAGACGGAAGTGATCGAAGCCTGGAAAACAATCGTCGGCGAATTTATCGCCGCTCATTCCTGTCCCGTGACTTTGCGCGCGGGAGTGCTCTCGGTGCGAGTGCTTCAACCCGCCCTGCACTACCAATTCGAGCAAATCTCCAAGGCCGAGATCCTGCGCAAACTGAAGCAGCGCTTCGGCGGCAAGATCATCCGCGAAATCCGATTTCGCATCGGATAACCTCTCGATTCCATGCTGATCCGGCAGATTTTCATTTCGCCCGGTCACAATTATTTCGGACATCATGGCAAGCTGCCGGATGATTACCCGCTTATTGAGGTGCCGAGGATTGAATGCGTTGCCGGCCACGGGATTCGTGGTGACCGCTTTTATGATTACAAAGACGACTACAAAGGACAGATCACGTTTTTTTCTTTCGAGGTGTTCGAAAGATTGGCTGCTCAATTTGGCCTGACGAATAAGTCCTCGGGTGCGGTACGACGAAACGTGGTGGTCTCCGGCATCGATTTAAATGACCTGATCGGCCAGGAGTTTTCGATTCAAGCTGTTCGGTTGCGCGGAACAGCCCATTGCCGACCATGCTATTGGATGGACCAGGCGATTGCACCCGGCGCGGAAAGGTTCCTTGAAGGCAATGGTGGATTGCGCGCGCAAATTCTCTCCGATGGCGTCCTTACTCTCGGAGACGCACAGCTGGTGCTCGCGGAGCCACCGTTGATCGAGCTTTAGGGCCCGGTCTGTTCGGTCAGGCGGCCTTTGAAGGTCAGTTCGGCGATTCCCGATTTATCCAGATCGCCGAGACCGGTCGCCACCATGCGGTCGTATTGCGCCTTCGTGTCGCGCGCAAGCGGAAGGTCGAGTCCGTTCTCCTCCGCGAGTTGAAGCGCGATGCCGCTGTCCTTCGCTGCATGCGCGGCTGAGAAGAAACAGGCGTGATCGCGGTTCTGCATGTCTTCGCCGTCCGTTTGCAGGACGCGCGAAGCCGCGCCCGTCTGCGAAAACACTTCGCGTAGCATGGTAAGGTCGAGACCGAGCGCATCGCCGAGGCCTAGCCCTTCCGCGAGTCCCGCGGTGTTGATGTTCATCACCATATTGACCAGCGCCTTCACTTTCGCAGCCTCGCCCGCCTTGCCGATGTAGCGCAGCGACGCGCTTAGTTCCTTCAGGATCGGTTCGGCGCGTCGGAAGTTTTCTGCGCGCCCGCCACACATTAGATAAAGCGAGCCTTCGCGCGCCTGCGTGATGCTCGACGCCATGCAGGCTTCGAGCGACGCCGCGCCGGCTGCTTCGACCAGGCCCTCGACTTCCACATGGATCTCCGGCGAGACCGTGGCGCAATTGATAAACAACTTCCCTTTTGCATTCGCGAGGAGATTGTCGGCGCCCGTGAAGATTTCGCGCATCGCAGCGTCATCGGTCACGATCGTAAAGATCACGTCGGCGCCCGCGCTCACATCGCCCAGGGTTGGGCTGGCCGAACTTCCCAATTCCTGCGCAAGGGCCGTGACCGCGGCGCGATTTAGGTCAAAGAGTGTCGTCACATGAAAGCCGCGATCCTTCAATCGCCGCGCCATGTTCGCGCCCATTCTCCCTACGCCAACGAAACCGATGTTCATGCGCCTAACGTAGCAAAAAACGGATTGTCCCGTTTCTCTTTTCCAACTGTGGTGAGCGGTCCGTGCCCCGGGCAAACGATAGTCTCGTCCGGCAGTGTCAAAATTTTCTCGCGGTTGTTTCGCAGCGCGTCCTCATAGGAAACATTGCCGCCTCCCATCGAGCCTGCAAAAAGCGAGTCGCCCACGACCGCGATCGAACGCGCAAGTCCGGTGACCACATAAGTCATCCCGCCGGGGGAATGACCAGAAGTCAATCGCGCTTCGATTTCGAGCGATCCTATCGTAAAGCGTTTTCCTTCCGCGATCGGTTGCACTCCCTCCTCCGGTTCAAGCTCGGAAATGTAAACCGGCGCGCGCGTCGCCTTCCTCAACCGGCTCAAATCCGCCACGTGGTCCGGATGCGCGTGCGTGAGCAGAATTAGTCTCACATTCAGTTTCTTGTTTTCGACTTGTTGCAGCATGTCGCCGCAGTCCGCGCCGGTATCGAACGCCACCGCGTCGCGCGTCGCCGGGTCCCAGACGAGATAGGCGTTTACGGTCATGTCGCCGTAGGTCGTGTTGAATTGGGCGAGGCCTTCGATTTCCCCGATCGCTTCCGTTTGCCACTTGCCGCCTGCCAGTTTGCGAAGAGCCGCTGCATCCAATTTCAAAACCGGCGCGATGCGTTCGACCGCGGCGCCATCAAAATCTCCGTCGCGCACACTTCGGATTTTCTCCACGCTGACTCCGGACTTTTCCGCCAGCTGGCTATCGGAGATGCCCAGGCCGCGCTGCGCTTTTCCGATGATGTCAGAGATGTTGTCTTCGAGCGGGATGAACATGGTTTTCAGGCGAGCGCCTCTACATTGCGTAGCTCCCGAATCTGCCTCAACGCGATTTTCTCCACCAGGGAAGCAACTGCCTCTAGCGAATATTCGCCACCAGTTTCCTTTTCAATCGAAGTCATCGTCACGTTTGCGATTCCGCAAGGAACGATCTGGTCGAAGGGTGCGAGGTCGCCGCAAACGTTCAGGGCGAATCCGTGCATCGTAATCCAATGCCGCACGCCCACGCCGATCGACGCGATTTTTCGATCTGCAATCCAGACGCCGGTCAAACCCTGGCGCGTCGTGGCCGTAATTCCCACTTCCGCCAAGGTTTCGATTAGCAACGCCTCGATCCAGCGCAAGTAACGATGGAGATCCTGACCGCATTCGCGCAGGTCGATGATCGGATAGCCGATCAGTTGCCCCGGTCCGTGATAGGTCGCCTGCCCTCCGCGATTGATTGGAAAGAGAGGATGCGGAAGATGGCCCATGCCGCGCAGACTCGATTTGTCCGGCGTGCGGCCGATCGTGTAAACGGGTTCGTGCTCCAATAAAAGCAGTTCGTCGCCTAACGAGCGATCCAGTCGCTTCCTCGCGACAAGATTTTCCTGCAGCGCGAGCGCGTCGCCGAATGCGACACGTCCGAGCCAGCGAACGGACAACGAGTTGTCCGTCATATCTGCGCTCCTCCCGGAACTCCGAGCCGCGCGGCTTCCTGCGAGCGCAAATGGGTCAGCCCGATCGCGAGCGCATCCGCCGCATCTGGTCCCGGTGTTTCCGTCAGCCCGAGCAACGCGCGAATCATGAACGCCACCTGATTTTTGTCCGCGTTTCCGCGGCCGACCGTCGCCTGCTTAATTCGCGTCGGCGCGTATTCAAACACGGGGAGTCCTCGTTCCGCCGCCGCGAGAATGGCCGCGCCACGCGCGGCGCCGAGCATGATCGCCGTCTTATAACTCTGCACGTAAATGACCGACTCGAGCGCGCAGCAATCGGGCTCGTGCATCTGGATCAATTCCGCAAGCCGATCGCGGATCGCGACCAGGCACGACGACGAGCGCAGCGCCTTGCCGTTATGAATCACCCCGAAATATAGCGCCCGCGGCTTCCCGCCATTCGCATCGATCACGGCCACGCCGGTATTGCGGAGCGAGGCATCAATCGAGAGAACGCGCATCGAACTCAATGCGCAATCAACCCGAGCACGAGAAAGACGGAACCGACGAGACCGAAGACCATGCTGACCATCCAGAAACTGCGTTTCCTTGTCAGCGCGGAAATTGCCGCGATCGCGAT
>JBEEHU010000138.1:0-19734 GCA_041167565.1 Verrucomicrobiota bacterium
GCCCGCCGGCGTCGCGGGAGCTCCGCCCTCCATCAAAAACTCGCCAGTGCGCGATCGAGGCGGGCGAGGACTTTTTCTTTGCCCAGGATTTCAAGGAGATGATAGAGACTCGGCCCGGCGTTGCTGCCGGTGACGGCGAGACGCGTTGGATGGACCAGGATGCCGACCTTGACGCCGAGCTCCGCGGCCGTTGCCTTCAAGGATTGCTCCAGATTTGCGGCGCCAAAATCTTCGAGAGCGGCAAACGCTTCGCGAACGGCGAGGAGGCGCGGCTTGGTCTCCGGCACGAAATGTTTCGCCGCGCCTTCGGCTGCATACTCGAAGTCGTCCCTGAAATAGAAACCGCAGTAGCCGGGTAGCTCGCTGAAGATCTTGAATTTCCCTTTGCAGGTCCCGAGCGCAGCGTGGACGTACTCAGGCGGAAATTTGGACAGTTCGAAACCGGCTTTTTCCAATACCTCCCGGGCTAGCAGCTGAAAGCGTTCGTCGTCGAGCTCGCGCACGTATTCGCCGTTCAACCAGGTGCATTTGTCGAGGTCGAACGCGGCGTTCTTGCGGTGGACCTTTTCGAGCTCGAACAAACGGACGACTTCTTCGATGTCGATTTTCTCGCGGTTGTCCTTCGGCGACCAGCCAAGCAGGCAGAGATAATTGCAGACCGCTTCCGGCAGATAACCGCTCTCGATGTAAGTGATGAGGCTCGCGCCCTGATCGCGCTTGCTCATCTTGGAACCGTCCTTGTTCAGAATGAGCGGGATGTGGGCAAAATGCGGCGGCGATGCACCGAACGCGCGGTAGAGCTGCACGTGCTTCGGCGTATTTGAAAGATGATCTTCGCCGCGAATGACGTGCGAGATCTTCATCTCGATGTCGTCCACCACATTCACGAAATGGAAAATCCAGGAGCCATCGGGTCGCCGAATCGTCATGTTGGGATTGGTCTCGGCGCTGGTCATGTCGAATTCGATCTGGCCGCAGATCTCGTCGTCGACCGTGACTTTCTCGCGCGCGAAACGAAAACGGACCGCGCCTTCGTCATCGTAAACGCGGTCCGCGGCGCGAAGTTTGCCTAGGTAGGTTTGGTAGATTGTTTCGCGCTCGCTCTGAAAATAAGGACCGAACTCGCCGCCGACTTCCGGGCCCTCATCCCAGTTCAGACCAAGCCAGCGCAAGCCATCGTAGATCGCGCGCGCGGCTTCTTCGGTGTTCCGGGCGCGATCCGTGTCTTCAACGCGAAGCACGAGGGTTCCGCCGGTGTGCTTCGCGTAGAGCCAATTGAACAATGCCGTGCGCGCGCCGCCGATGTGGAGATAACCGGTGGGCGACGGAGCGAAGCGGACGCGAACATCTGAGCTCATGGCTGTCATCCTGAGCGAAAGCGAAGGACCTCTCAACTGCGAATGGCGATCTTCTAACGCCAGCGTACCTCAACTTGCAATTGAGAGGTATCTCGCGGTCTGCGCCGCTCGGGATGACGGTGTCACTCAAGGAAGATCTTCTTCGCCCGGCGGCGCGCATGCAGATCACCGGGTAAATTCGTCTTGGCGATTTTCGTTTCGGGTTCGAGCAAGGCGCGGACGCGTTCGATCGTTTCAAAATCCAGATCTTCGACGCCCCGCGCGCGCAGCCATTTTTGAATGATGCGACGCTGCAAGGCGCGCGGTTGCGAACGCAGTGCTGTCACGCCTAACTCGGCAGCGTCGGTTTGCTTCGGATCGATCAGTCCCTCCAGCCACTCGGCCTCATCCGCGGTGATCGTGGCGGCGCGCCGGAGAGCGCTGCGCACTTCGCGGCCGAGCTGCTTCTCAATGTAAGGAATGATCCGGCGCCGCACCCGATTGCGCGCCGGCCCGAGGGTCTGGTTGGTCGAGTCTTCGCGAAATTCGAGCCGGTTTGCTTTTACGTAGGCGTCGATCTTGTCACGCCAAACGCCGAGAAGCGGACGCACGATTTGCAGATCGACGCCCGATACTTTGCGCGCGACGACTTCGCGCATGCCGCGAAAACCCGCCGGCCCTGCGCCGCGAAACAAATTCATGAGGAACGTCTCGACCAGATCATCGGCGTGATGCGCCAAAAAAATCGCGCGGCAACGGCGGCGACGCGCGATCCCGGCAAAAAATTCGTAGCGCGCGGTGCGTCCGGCGGTTTCGATCGATTGCCGGGTTCGCGCTGCCATCGCGCGCACATCTTCGCTGCCGATCTCGCACTCGAGTTTGTGCTGGCGCGCCAGCCGCTGGACAAATGCCGCATCCGACCGACTCGCGCGGCCGCGCAATCTGTGATCGAGATGGCAGACAATCAGTTTTCGGTAGCCGAGCGAGAGGAGCCAATGGAGCAGCGCCACCGAATCGCTACCACCGGAGACGCCAATGAGGTAACGGGAGGTAATAGGGAAACGCGCGAGGAAGCTGGTGTTCCAGTCAACGCCTGTTGTTTTGAAGCGCGCCATTTTTCTCACTGTAGAGGCGCGTGTGCCAAGCGCCTAGCCAACAAACAGACGCTTGGCACAAGCGCCTCTACATTAAGCAATTTGACAATGAATGAACGTTCATTCATTGTCCATCCAATGTCACAAATCCCATCGGAGCCGGTGCTTGACCGCCGGATGCAAATCCTCGAGGCCGCGATTGTTTGCTTCGCCAAACACGGTTTTCACCAGGCAAGCATGCACGATATCAGCGCCGAAGCCGGAATCAGCGTGGGGCTGATCTATCGCTATTTCGCAAATAAGGAAGCGGTCATTGGCGCCATGGCGGATCGGCACAAGGTCGAGATCCAGGATCTGCTCGAACGCGCGCGGCAGGCCCCCTCCCTTCTCGAGTCGCTGGAGATTTTGTTTACCGCGCATTGCTGTGAGAAAGCGCCGAAGGTGCAGTCGGCCTTCGTGGTCGATCTTTACGCGGAAGCATCGCGCAATCCCCAGATTGCCGACTTAGTTCGCGATGTCTTGCAGACGGCGATGGATGGCGTGACCGATTTGATCTCGCGCTCCCCCGAAGCGAAGAATGGCGCCACTCACGGACTCGAACCTCATGAGCTTTCGGAATTAATTTTTGCCGTCGCGCGAGGGATGTTGATGCGCGATGTCCTCCAGCCCCAGGAGATGACAGCGGCGGAACGGCGGGCGCGCCAACTCGAAGTAACCCGCCGGCTCTGGAGCCTGCTTTTCAAACATGAATACGAACCTGCTCTCGCGTAAATCGCCCAGCTCCGCGCCGGTCACCTCGGCTCCGCCGCAAAAGAAGCGGACGCGCAGCGCCGTCGTCAAAGTAGTCGCCGGACTGCTCGCTATTTTCTTGCTCATCGCCGGGATCAAGGTCTGGCAGATCATGACGCTGATTTCGTCTGGCAAAAAGATGACGCCGCCGCCCACCACCGTTACCAGCACGCCGGTGCAGAAAGGCGATTGGCAACCGATGCTCACCGCCGTCGGCTCGATCAACCCCGTGCAGGGCGCCATGATCAGCGCCGAGCTCGCGGGAACGGTGAGCGAAATTAATTTTCAGTCCGGCACCCTGGTGAAAAAAGGCGACGTCTTATTGAAGCTCGACGCTTCCGCGGAACAGGCCCAACTGCGTTCCGCCCAAGCCGAAGCCGACCTGGCCAAGGCCGATCTCGATCGCGCTCACGACCTGGCGGGGCGCAAGGTCATCTCCCAGGCCGAACACGACTCGGCTTCCTCGAAATACGCGCAGAAGAAGGCGGCGGTGGAGAACATCGAGTCGGTCATCCACAAAAAGGAGATTCGCGCGCCATTCGATGGGGCCGCGGGAATCCGGACCGTCAATCCGGGCGAGATGGTAGCGGTCGGCCACCCGCTGGTTTCCCTCCAGGCGCTGGATCAGGTGTTCTTCGATTTCGCCTTGCCGCAGCAACAGCTCGCCGACGTGAAGACCGATCTGCCGGTGAAGGTGACAACAGATGCGATCCCGGGCCGGGAATTCGATGGCAAGCTGACCGCCATTAATTCCTCCGTCGATCCCGCGACGCGCAATGTTTCTCTCCAGGCCACCGTGGACAATGCGGATCACGCGCTTCGCGCCGGAATGTTCGGACGAATCAAGGTTCTCCTGCCTCAAAGCAAGTCGACGCTCTTCATCCCTGCGACTGCGGTCTCGTACGCTCCCTTCGGAAACTCCGTTTTCATCATCGAAAAGAAACACGACGAGAAGAGCGGCAAGGATTCGCTTGTTCTCCGGCAGCAATTCATTCGCACGGGTGAAACTCGCGGAGATTTTGTCGCGGTCACCGAAGGGTTGAAGGAGGGCGACGCGGTCGTCAGCACCGGCGTCTTCAAATTGCGGAATGGGATGGATGTGGTGGTGGACAACAGTCTCCAGCCGAAAGCCGAACTGAATCCAAAGCCGTCCGATTCATGATGGAGTTTTGGTGAGCCGATGAAAACTTTTACCGATCTCTTTATCCGGCGTCCGGTTCTGGCGCTGGTCGTGAGCTTCGTGATCGTCATCGCGGGGCTGCAAGCGATGTCGTCGCTCAATGTGCGCCAATATCCCAAGAGCGACATCGCGTCGGTCACCGTCTCGACGGTTTATGTGGGGGCGAATGCCGACCTGGTGCGCGGATTCATTACCACTCCGTTGGAGCGGGCCATCGCCGCCGCGGACGGAATCGATTACCTGCAATCTCAAAGCACGCAGGGCCGATCCACGATCACAGCGCGGCTAAAGTTGAACTACGACTCGAACAAAGCGCTTTCGGAAATCAGCTCGAAAGTAAACCAGGTGCGCGGTGACTTGCCGCCCGAGGCGGAGATTCCCGTCATCAACATCGAGTCGGCCGACTCGCGTTTCGCGTCGGCGTATCTCAGCTTCACCTCCGATATCCTCCAGGCCAATGAGATCACCGATTATCTCAATCGCATCGTCCAGCCGCGCCTGACCGCAGTCGGCGGAGTGCAACGCGCTGAAATTCTCGGCGGCCGCACGTTTGCCATGCGCATCTGGCTGAAGCCGGAGCAAATGGCCGCGCTCAATGTCAGCCCCGCGCAAGTCCGCCAGGCCCTCGCGCAAAATAATTACCTGGCCGCGCCCGGCCGGACCAAGGGTGCGCTTGTTCAGGTGAACCTGACGGCCAACACCGATCTGCACACCGTCGAGGACTTCAAGAACCTCGTCATCCGCGAGGAGAAAGGGACGTTGATTCGATTGGGAGATTTGGCGGACGTGGTGCTGGGCGCGGAAGATTATAACGCCGAGGTGCGTTTTTCCGGCCAGCGCGCGGTCTTCATGGGCATCTTCGTTTTGCCGAATGCGAATTCGATCGACGTCGTGAAGCGCGTGCGAATCGAGATGGAGCAAATCCAAAAGGATCTCCCCTCCGGCATGCAAGGCCGGATCGCCTATGACGGCACGGCTTACATCAACACCGCGATCAAAGACGTTTACAAGACCCTGAGCGAAACGCTCCTCATCGTCTGCATCGTCATCTTCCTGTTCCTCGGGTCATGGCGTTCGACCATTATCCCGATCATCGCGATCCCGATCTCGCTGATCGGCGCTGTGTTCCTGATGCAGGTCTTTGGGTTCACTCTCAATCTGCTCACGCTCCTGGCTGTCGTGCTTTCGGTCGGTCTCGTCGTCGATGACGCCATCGTCGTCGTCGAAAATGTCGAGCGGCACCTGCGTGAAGGATTGACGCCGATGAACGCGGCGCTGCAAGGCGCGCGCGAACTGGTGGGACCGATCATCGCGATGACGATTACGCTCGCCGCCGTTTACATTCCCGTCGGAATCCAGGGAGGTCTGACCGGCACACTCTTCCGCGAGTTCGCGTTCACGCTCGCCGGAGCGGTCGCGATTTCCGGCGTCGTCGCGTTGACCCTTTCGCCGGTCATGACCGCGAAATTTCTGCGCGCGGAGGACAGCCATCACGGCTTCGCCGCCAGGGTCAGCAACCTTTTTGAGCGTTTGCGCGAATGGTATGGAAAGAAACTCGACGCCAGCCTGCGAGTACGGCCCGCGGTTTACAGCGCCTGGATCGGCCTCTCGATCCTCGCCGCCATCTTCCTGAAAATGTCGATGTCCGCGAAGGAACTCGCGCCGACCGAGGATCAGGGCGTTATCTTCGGCATCGTCAACGCCCCCGCGAACGCGACCATCGAGCAAACATCGGCCTTTGCCGACGCCGCAGGAAAAATTTTCATGGGGTTCCCACAGACCGAGTTCGTGTTCCAAATCACATTTCCGGACAACGGCTTCGGCGGCATGGTCTTGAAACCGTGGGATCAGCGGAAGGAAACTGCGTTCGAGCTTCTCCCCCAAGCCCAGGCAAAACTGGGAACCATTCCAGGCATCGAGATGTTTCCCATCATGCCTCCGGCCCTTCCCGGCGGCGGAAATTTCCCGGTCGAGATCGTTTTGCTCTCGACGGAAGAACCGGAGCGGATGCTCGCATTTGCAAAAATGCTTCAAGCAAAGGCGATGGAGAGCAAGAGCTTCTTCTTTCCGCCAATCATCGATACAAAGATCGACCAGCCGCAGGCGGAGATCGTGATCGACCACGACAAGGCCGCGGCCATGGGGCTCAATCTCCAGCAGGTCGGCGCCGATATTTCCGCAGCCATGGGCGGCAATTTCGTCAACCGTTTCAACATCGCCGGCCGCAGTTACAAAGTGATTCCGCAAATCAAGCGCGCCGAGCGTTTGAATCCTGATCAACTGAAGGAGATTTACGTCACCGGTCCGGACAACAAGCTCATTTCGCTCAACACCATCGCCAGCATCCGGCAGACGACGGTGCCGAGGTCGCTCAACCGTTTCCAGCAGTTGAACGCGGTCACGATTAGCGGCATGTCGAACCTGCCTATCGATCAGGCCTTGCGTCTTCTCGAGGATGAAGCGGCGAAGATTCTGCCGAAAGGCTACACGATCGATTACACAGGCGAGTCGCGTCAGCTCCGCGTGGAGGGCGATAAATTCCTGCCTGCGTTCGCGCTCGCCGTCGTCCTGATTTTCCTCGTGCTCGCGGCCCAGTTTAACAGCTTCCGCGATCCCTTGATCATTCTTCTCGGCTCCGTCCCTCTCGCCATGTTCGGCGCGCTCATCTTCACCTTTCTGAAAATGCCCGGGCAAGGTGTTCCGTTCTTCACCAATAGCTGGACGACGACGATGAACATCTACTCGCAGGTCGGCTTGGTTACGCTCGTCGGCTTGATCGCGAAAAACGCGATTCTGATCGTCGAGTTCGCCAACAAATTACAGCAGCAAGGTTACGAGAAGATCGCCGCCATCTCGGAGGCCTCCCGCATTCGTTTGCGCCCGGTCTTGATGACCACCATCGCCACCGTTGCGGGTCATATGCCGCTGGTCTTCGTCACGGGCGCCGGCGCGAAGGCGCGTAATTCGATCGGTCTGGTCCTGGTCGGTGGAATGACCATCGGAACGATCTTCACGCTTTTCATCGTCCCGTCGCTTTATGTGCTGATTGCGAAGAGGCATAACGAAGGCCGCGAGGATGAGATAGAGACCGAAGCTGAAACCGATCTCGCCCCCGAGCTATCGGACGCGCACGAACTTCCCGAGCCCGCTCTCGCGCGCGAGGGAGATCTCGATTGGCGGCCGGCGTAATTAGGTGGATCGAGCGTTCCGCCGCTCGATGTTTGGTGCGGCCTTTCACCCATCGAGCGCGGAGCGCTCGATCCACCACGGCCAATCCTCCGCTTTTGCGACCAGACCCGCCGCAACTGGATTCTGCCGGACGTAATTGATCCTGGCTGCTAATTGCTCGCCCCGCTCATCGTCGCGCAGTCGGTGATCGAAATAACCTTCCTGCCAGATGATTCCGTGTTGATACGTCTGAAAATGCTTCCAATCGCCGATCACGCGGCTCATCGGCTTGTCCCTTTCGAACGACAACAGGGCATGGAGATGATCCGGCATCAGTAGGAACGCGGTAAGGTACCAGCGATGCCTTGCTTCATAAAACCTCGCCGATTCCATCAACGACTCAACGAGCGGCGAACTAACCAGCGAGAGTTGCCGTTTTGTCCGATCAATCGCAACGCGAATGTGAAAGATCGCGCCAGACTCCACCCAGTCCGGCACGAGGTGGTGCAACTTCGAGGGGAACCATCGAGCCACAATGCAGCATAGGTGGATCGCGCGCTCCGTCGCGCGATGTTTTTTAGCGAGGCTTCGTATTCACTCATCGCGCGACGGAGCGCTCGATCCACCTATCTGCGACGCGGCTTCTCCACTTCCGTCGCTACGATCGGAACGGCGTGTTCGCTCGGCTTCACCCGGCGGCCGGCCTGGTTCGCATATACCTGCGTGAACTCGGCGCCAAAAAGGAGGATCTGGGATGAGTAATAAATCCAAAGCAAGAGCGTGATGAGAGAGCTCGCCGCGCCATACGCGGAGGCAGCCGCGCCGCTGCCGAGATAAAGTCCGAGCGCCCATTTGCCGATACCGAAGAAGATTGCCGTCATCACCGCGCCGATCCAGACATCCCGCCATCGGATTTCGACGTCGGGAAGGAATTTGAAAATCATCGCGAAAAGCAGCACGACTACTGCGAAATCGAAGATGAGGTAAACCGAGATCGCAATCGCGAGGCCCCCGGGTAAAGCGGCCTGGACGTAATGGCTGAAACCTTTCAAGAGCGCTTCGATCGTTAGCGAGACGAGGAGGAGAAAGAAAACTCCGCCGAGCATGGCGAAGGAAACAAAACGCGCACGCAGGAACGAGGCGATCCCCTCGCCCGGCTTTGCCTTCACCCCCCAGATCGTATTCAACGCGTCCTGCAACTGGCCGAACACACCGCTCGCGCCGAAAAGAGCAAGCGCGATCCCGATGATCGTAGCCGACGTGCTCGTGCCTGGCTTCGAAGCTTCTTTGGCAATGTCTGTCACCACTTGCACGGCGCTTTTATCGAGAAAGTAACTCATTTGTTCGGTAACCCGGCTCCAGGCGCCGGCCGGATCGTCGCGAAACAGGACGCCGATGATGGCGAGCAGCACCAAAACAAGCGGCGCGAGCGAGAAGACCGTGTAATACGCGAGCGCAGCCCCGAGTTGCGGCGCCTTATCGTCCAGCCATTCCTGACCGGTTTGCTTTAACAAACTGAAAGCGTTGCTGAAAAAAGACGGGCGCCTGGCCATGAGCGGATATCTCCTGAGAATAATCGGATCGCGGTTGCAGTGCGGGCGGATTTAAGGTGGATCGCGCGCTCCGTCGCGCGATGGGACGAAGCATAGTGAAGCCGTGTTACTAAAATCGAGCGGCGGAGCGCTCGATCCACCAGCATCGCGAGTTGCGTTTAACCAGTGTGGAGTGGATGCAACATCTTCAGTGGCCCGCGATGGCCGCGACGCTTCTTTCCGCCTGGCTCGTCGCGGCGCAATCGAAAACAAAACGCCAATGGGGCTTCTGGGTTTTCCTGCTCAGCAACGTACTCTGGGTCGGCTGGGGCTGGCACGATCACGCCTACGCGCTCATCGTGCTGCAATTCGGCCTCGCGATCTTGAACATCCGCGGCGTCGCGAAAAACAAACGCGCGTGACTGCTACACCATCCGAGGCTCGCCCAGCTTCTCCCACTCAGCGGTTAGCCGCTCCAAGTCCGCGCTGATCGCCAGCAGCTCGCGGTTCAGTTGGGTCGCTGCGCCACCGCGCTCATAGGTCTCGGGCTTTTCCAGCTCTTCAGTCAGTTCCTTCTGGCGGCCTTCGAGATTCAGGATCTGCATTTCCAAATCGCGGACTCGTTTGTCGTGATCGCGCTTGATCTTCGCTTCGGCCTTGCGCTGTTCGGAATCAGCGCGCCGCTGCTCGCGCGATTCACGCATGCCCGGCGCATTTCGCGCAACCGGGGCGGCGCCATTAGTCGGTTGAAAATTTTGCAGCTTGTCTCCGCTGGTCAGCGCGGCGCGCGCGGAGGTCGCCCGCGATTTATCCAGATAATAATCGTAATCGCCGGCATAAGGCGTGAGCTGACCGGCGTTGATATGCAGGACGCTCTTCGCCACGGCTCGGATGAAGTAAACATCGTGGCTGATAAAAATCAGCGTGCCGTCGTACTGCGCGAGCGCGCCGACCAGCGCGTCGATGCTGCCCACGTCCAGGTGCGTGGTCGGTTCGTCCATCAAAAGCAAGTTGGGCGGGTCGAGCAATAGCCTAACGAGCGCAAGCCGTGTCTTTTCCCCTCCGCTCAGCACGGATGTCGTCTTGAAGACGTCGTCGCCGCGAAAGAGAAAGGAGCCCAGGACCGTTCGCGCCACCTGTTCCGATACCGGGTTCGGCATGTCGCGCGCGGTTTCCAGCACGGTCCGTTTTGGATCGAGCATGTCAGTCCGGTATTGAGAAAAATAACCGACCTTGACGTTGTGGCCGAGTGTGCGGTCTCCCTTTTGCACCGGAAGCGCGCCGGCCAGGAGCTTCAGCAAGGTCGATTTTCCCGCGCCGTTGGGGCCGACTAGCACTGTTCGCTGTCCCCTCTCCGCCTCGAAATCGAGCCCGCGATAAACGACGAGATCGCCATACGCGTGGTCGACTTCCTTGAGCGTGATCACCCGATGCCCGCTGCGCGGCGGCTGCGGGAAACGGAAATGCACCGTCCTCTCGCGCGAGTCCGGCGCCTCGATCTTCTCCATCCGATCGATCTGCTTCAGCTTGCTTTGGGCCTGCGACGCTTTGCTCGCCTTGGCGCGGAACCGATCGGCAAAGAGCTGGAGCGACGCGATCTCTTTCTGCTGGTTCTTGTAAGCGGAGCGCTGCTGTTCTTCGCGGGCCGCTCTTTGCTCGATGTAACTATCCCAATTTCCCCGATACCGATTCAGCCGCTTATGGGCAATTTCGATGATGGAACCAACGAGATGGTTCAGGAACTCCCGGTCGTGCGAGATCATGAGAATCGCGCCGGGATAATTCGTCAGGTAATCCTGGAACCAGACCAGCGACTCGAGATCGAGGTGGTTTGTCGGTTCATCGAGCAGGAGCAAATCCGGCTCCTGCACCAGCAATCGGGCCAGATGAGCGCGCATGACCCAGCCGCCGCTCAAAGTCTTTGCCGGCCGATCGAAATCCGATTCGCGAAACGCCAGACCCGACAGGATCCGCTTGGCCTTCGGCTCGATCTCCCAATCGATATGATCGTCAGACGGAGCGTGAGCTTCCTGCTTGCGTTCTTCGTTCAATCCCGAGCCCGAAGCGTGCGCGACTTTCCCGCAGGCCAGTTCCAGGACCGTCTCGGCGCCGGCGGGCGCATGCTCCTGCGGGAGAAACCCGATCGTGGCCGATTTTTCGATCGAGACCTTGCCTTCGTCCGGAGAAGCTTCGCCAAGAATCAGCGAGAAGAGCGTCGATTTTCCCGCGCCGTTCGGTCCGACCAGTCCCACGCGATCCCCGCGGTTGACCTGGAGCGACGCGTCTTCAAAAAGCGTGCGGCCGGCAAAGGCTTTCGAGACTTGTGAAATTGTGAGCATGCGAGCGGCGGCGAATCTCGCGAATCCGCGAGCCGGCGCAAGCTCAGCACGCCATCCTCAATCCTCTATTCTCCATCCTCGCCCCGTCTCCTCGCCCTACTTTTTCTCGTCGTCCCACGATTTGGAAAGCCGCGCCGTGGGCACGGCGGGGATGGCGAGACCGCCGGTGGCGTAGTGCGACGTATCGTTAAAAAGAGTCAGCCGCGCGCTGACCTCATCCTTGAAATCGACGATGTTCAGCGCGGCTGGATTTTGGTCCAGGTTATCGCGGTAACGGCGCGGGTCGAATCCCAGCAAGGAGCTCAGGAGCAAACGAATCGTCGCCTTGTGCGAGACCACCAGGACATTGGAGGCGGGATGCGCCCTCACAATATCCATCAGCACCGGCAAAGCGCGTGCGGTAACGGCCAGCCCGCTCTCGCCTCCCACCGGCGCGAAAGTGTACGGATCTTTTTCCCACGCATCGGCTTCATCCGGAAACGCCTGCTCGACTTCCTTTCGCGTCATCTGTTCCCAGCGCCCGTGCGAAATCTCACGGAGACCGTCGCGCGTCCGCACCTCGAGTCCGTGCGGCTGCGCCAGGATGCTGGCGGTCTCCACCGTCCGGTCCAGCGGGGACGCGTAGATCGCGGTGATGTTTTCGTCGCGCAGCCGGGCGGCAAGCCGCCGCACCTGTTCGCGTCCGTCGTCGGAAAGTTGAACATTCGTCGCACCGGCGAAGCGGTCTTCCGCCGTAAGGACGGTGGCGCCGTGTCTGATCAGGAAAATTCTAGCGTGCATATTTGATCGATGTCAGCGGTGGGAATGGAGTCCGCGGTTGCGGTGCGAGATAAATGGAAGTTCGCAGGGTGAGCAAGCCGGGCGCCAGCGAGTCAATCGAACCCACACGATGAATTACCTTTAAGTTTTCGTCCATCAGATGCATCGCAATTGTCCCCGGCGGGAATCGAACCCACATTTAAGGTTTAGGAAACCCTCGTTCTATCCGTTGAACTACGGGGACGGCGACTGTTTGTTCGAGCAGAACACTCAAGCGTTCAACATTCAAGGCGCAATCCAACACCTCGGGTACTGCCGCAACGGGCCTGCGGCCTTGAAAGCGTACGCCCCACAGGGGCGTGGCTACATCTATTGCAAATTGTAAATCTCGATCAGCCCGATCCCGGTCCCGCCGCCACTGCCGGCAAGAATAGCGGTGAACTGGCCCGCTGGGAGCAAGGCGAAGATGCCGGCTTCTTTCGGATCCGAAAGGCCCAGCCCGTTGTCGGTGAGCGCCTTTGCTGACACAGGATCGCTCTGCCAGTCATCATTCACGATCATGATGGTTCCATTCTGGTTGCGCAGTTCCAGTGTCGGATCAGCCAGCACCGGACTCAGATTAAACTGGCTTAGCGATGGCCCCCGGCCGCGCACCGCGATGCGCGTGGGATTGTTAGTCACGCCCAGAGTGAAGCCGCCGATCATGACCTTGTCCCCTGTCTGGACAAAACCGCGCGTGCTGATGTTACCCAACTTCGAGTCCACTCCTGGATTAGTGTCATAGACTTCCACCAGACCTATGCCGGTCGTTCCACCTTCACCGGTCAGGATCGCGGTGTAAGCCCCAGGGTTAAGCGAGATCACGATGACGGATTCCCGCTCGTCTTTCGGCTCGAAGTTAGTTCCCTCGATCAGAGAGCGCTGGTTGTCTTTCCAGTCCCTATTCAGGAAGATCAGGTTGTTGCTGGAGCCGCGCAGTTCGAGTTGCGGATTTAGCAGGAGATCGCTCAAGCCAAAGGTGGAGAGCGAAGGCCCAAGTCCGCGAATCACCACCGGCTTAGGCGCATTTCCAGTAATGATGAAGCCGCCGATCATGGCCCTGTCGCCTAGCTCTGTCCGCGCGCGGGTGGAGATGTTCAACGACTGCGCCGGAGTCGGCGTCGCAGTAGGCGTCGGTGAGGGCGATGGCTGATTTACGGTGAAGGTTTGGCCAGCCGCACCGCAGACCGTGCCCACAGGACTGTTATTAGCATCGCCACTGTATTGCGCGACGAAGGTGTAGGTGCCCGGCGTGGTGGCCGTGAAAGGATCCGACGTGTAGGAGCCATTGCCGGCGACGGTTTTGATGGAAGTGAAGATGGCCGTGGCGCAGTTTCCAGCGTTGGGACCGTGCACTGTGAAGGTAATCGTCCCCGTCGGGTTGACTCCGCCGGAAAGGACTGCCGTGTCTGTAAACGCCGTTCCCACATTCCCGCTGGTGGGCGAAACCGTGCCGCTCAGGGTAGGAGTGGCCTGGCTCACCGCGATAGAATTACTCGTCCCGTTTATGGCGCTATTACTCGTATCCGTCGCAGTAATAGTCCGATTGCCGACGGTGCGGAGCGTTGCACTAAAGGTGCCTGTGCCATTCGTCAGCGTGCTATTGGCGGGTAAGGTCGCGTTTGGATCCGTGCTGGTGAAATGCACCGTGCCGGCATAGCCGGTCGTGGTGTTGTTAAACTGATCCAGAGCCGTGACGGTAAAATTAAAGGTATTGCCTGCGACCGCATTCGCCGGAGCGCTGACTGAGAAATGCGTGGCCGCCGCTGCAGTCACTGTGATCGTGTTGCTGGTACCGGTGATACTGCTAGTCGTCGTGTCGGTCGCGGTAATGGTTCGGTTACCCACGGTCTTGAGCGTGGCGCCGAAGGTGCCAGTTCCATTCGTGAGCGTGGTGTTGGGAGGCAAGGTTGCATTTGGATCAGTGCTCGTGAATTGCACCGTGCCGGCATAACTGGTCGCCGTATTGTTGAACTGGTCCAGAGCCGTGATGGTGAAGTTAAAGGCGCTGCCCGCGACCGCGCTCGCCGGAGCGCTGACTGCGAAATGCGTCGCTGCTCCTGCAGTCACTGTGATCGTGTTGCTGGTGCCGGTGATACTGCTAGTCGTCGTGTCGGTCGCGGTAATGGTTCGGTTACCCACGGTCTTGAGCGTGGCGCTGAAGATGCCCGTTCCATTCGTGAGCGTGGTGTTGGTGGGTAAGGTTGCATTTGGATCAGTGCTCGTGAATTGCACTGTGCCGGCATAACTGGTCGCCGTATTGTTGAACTGGTCCAGAGCCATGACGGTAAAGTTGAAGGCGGTGCCCGCGACCGCGCTCGCCGGAGCGCTGACTGAGAAATGTGTCGCCGCTCCTGCTGTCACCGTGATCGTGTTGCTGGTACCGGTGATAGTGCTAGTCGTTGTGTCGGTCGCAGTGATGGTTCGGTTACCCGCGGTCTTGAGCGTGGCGCTGAAGGTCCCCGTTCCATTCGTTAGCGTGCTATTAGTGGGTAAGGTTGCACTTGGATCCGTGCTCGTGAAGTGCACCGTGCCCGCATAGCCGGTCGCCGTGTTATTGAACTGGTCCAGAGCAGTAACCGTAAAGTTGAAGGCGCTGCCCGCGACCGCATTTGCCGGAGCACTTACTGAGAAATGCGTCGCCGCCGCTGCGTTCACCGAAATCGTGTTGCTCGTGCCCGTAGCCGAAGTGCTCGTATCCGTGGCAGTAATGGTTTGGTTACCGGTGGTCTTGAGCGTGGCGCTGAAGGTGCCAGTGCCGTTCGTTAGCGTGCTGTCGGCTGGCAGACCAGCCTGGGCGTCCGTGCTGGTGAAATGGACCGTGCCCGAATAAGCGGTGACAACGTTATTACCCGAATCCAGCGCAGTGACCGTAAAGTTGAAGGCGCTGCCCGCGATTGCATTCGCCGGAGCGCTGACAGAAAAATGCGTCGTGGCGCCGACGACATTGGTGAGCGAGAAGTTGGCCGGGGTGGCAATGCCGATAACTGAGGCGACGACCGTATAGGTTCCCGGAGAGCCGTTGGCTGTGAACGCAGGCGCGGTAGCGACCCCATTCGCATCTGTGCTCACCGTAGCCGTGTTACCGCTCGAGAAGGTCCCGCTTGCTCCGCTAGCCGGCGCAGTAAAGGTGACAGAGATGCCGCTGATAGGATTCCCGGATTCCGTGACGGTCGCTTTAAGTGCAATAGGGAAAGCCGTGTTAACTGCTGTGCTCTGCGGCGTACCCGCAGTTGTATTGATCGCGTAGTTTACTTCGACCGAACCGATATCGACCGCCTGACCGATGAGGCGCGGATAACCGTTCCCACGCTGGTCTGACGTTAGCGGATCGTTATTCGCGTCAACGGCCAGGGCATCAAGGGCGGCATCGATCGCCGGGCTGGCGGGCAGAAGCAGGTGGGTGGGAGTCGGGCCGCCATAGTTACCCAGCGCAGCGAGGAGCGCATTGATAGGCACAGCACTGGTTCCCACCTGGTTGCCATTCGTTCCATTCGTTATCCCAGTCATCCCGGTGCCGTCGCCGATGAGGTTGTAAGAGCTCGTGGCGCTGAAGCTGCCACTGAGGTCATCGCGGGTAGTACCGGTCCCGCGAAAATTCCCGGCAACAATTGTGTTATTCAGGAGAGCGGGGCCCGCACCGGACGCGCGATCAATGCCGCCGCCGGTCTCGCCACCGGAGTTATCCGAATCGGATCGATTATTGGTGATCGTACTGTTTGTGATAGTCAAACTGCCCACCTGGAATTCAATGCCGCCGGCGAAACCAATCGCAGTGTTGCCCGAGATCGTGCTGTTGATGATCTTGACTGTACCGCTATTGCTTTGGAGGCCACCGCCAGTATTGGCTTTATTGCCACTAATCGTGGTATTGCTAATGGTCAGCGTACCGAAGTTGAACACCCCGCCTCCATTGCCGGCCTGGGTCGGGGAGCCAGTGTTATTTCCCGAGATAACCATGCCATCGAAGGCCAATGATCCGGAGTTAAGAAACCCGCCGCCCGATCCCGCGAAGCCAGGAAGCGGGGCACCGTTGGAAACCGTCAAACCGCTGATCGTCACATTCGCACCGCTGGCAATTTCAAAGATGCGGAAGTTCGGTGTCCCTCCGGCCGCACTGCGCATCACCGTCATGACGTTCGCGCCCGGACCAGTGATGGCCAGGTTCTTGTTTATCAATAACTCGGCAGTCGTGAGTGTGATCGGGCTCACGACCTGGCTGTCATCAAAAATGACCGTGCCACCTGTGCACGTATCGGCAATGGCCTGGCGCAAGGAACCTGGACCGCTGTCCGCGTTACTCGTGACGACAGAATTGGTAAAGCAGGAGACCACCACCGTAGAGGTGATGGCGTTGTTGTTCGAGCTGTCGGGATCAGACGTGCTGGAGCTCGCCAGCGCGGTGTTATTGTAAGTAGTACCGGCCGAAGTGCCGGACGGAATGTGACCTATAAGAGTAAAGGTGGCGCCGGCCCCTGCGGCGAAGCTTGGGTTTGTGCAGACAATGCTTCCGCCCGCTCCGATTCCCGGAGTAGTGCAAGCCCAACCAGCCGGTGAAGAAAGCGAAACAAAGGTCATGTCCCCCGGCAGGCTGTCGAAGAGCTCCGCGTTATCCGCGACGTCTGGTCCGAAGTTGGTGACCTGGATGGTGTAGGTGATGTCCGAATTCGCGAACGCCTCGCTGGCACTGGCAACCTTGGTCACCTGCATGTCAGCGCTGGTGCTGGGCACGGTGGTTGCGGCGCTCGCGGTATCATTTTCGTCCGTCGGATCAAACGTCGTGGTGCTTACGGTTGCCTGATTGGTAAACGTTGTGCCGGGCGAGGTCCCTGAGGGAATGTTGACCACCAAGGTGAAGATGTCGCCGCTCGTCACAGGCAAACTTGGGTAGGTGCACGTGATGGTGCCGCCCGAGCCAACCGCGGGAGTGCTGCAAGACCAACCGGTCGGTGAAGAAAGTGAGACGAAAGTGGTGCCGGCGGGTAAGGTGTCTTTCAAAGTCGCGTTATCGGCCGAGTCCGGCCCGTTGTTGAACACCGTGATGGTGTAAGTAATGTTTGAACCCGCCGGTGCCTGATCGGCGTCGGCCGTCTTCGTCACCGCCATATCCGCCTCCTGGGCCTTGGCAGCCGGCAGCCAAGCCGAGCAGAAGAGGAGAGAAATACCGAACACGACGAACCAACGGATGGGAGTTCTCATAAATTTAGGGTAATTCGGCCGCATTCCGGACGATTGAGACAGGATGAAAGCCGCTCAAAGCAAAGTCGAGGAGAAATTCTGTTTCTATCGCAAGAATTACCGCCCGCTTGGCGATGCGGAGGAATTTCCCTCGGCGGCGCCACGTTCTCTGATGAATGGGCTTAAATTAAGTCGCAAAAAAAGCTGGACGGCGCTGCCTGACGAGTTCAAAACGGCACCGATTTCGTTATCCGGCTCTTCGACGAATTTGCTGCCAGGCTTAAGCAAGCCTTGGGGGAACCTTCGCTTACGGCGCGTTACGCAATCTGGCGATCCAGCAATGAAACAAACCAAATGAAAATCAGAACCATGACCAAAACAAAACAGCTCAATCTGGCGCTTGTCGCCTTCCTTTCGCTCGGTGTGGCCGGGCTTTGCTCCGCGCAAACGGCCACCCCCGCCGCGAAAACCAGCACCCCAGCCGCAAAAACCACTTCGCCCGCGGCAATGACGAGCCCGTCCGCTGCCAGCGCGAACACATCCGCCACCACCTCGTCATCCGCCGCCCGAACGGACGTTTATCATGTCCATTTCGTGAAGGCTGCTGCCGGGAAAGCCGCTCAGCTTGCGCAGGAACTTAAGAAACCAGATCCTAAGGCGCCGATGCCTGGGCATTCGATTATCCTCCGCCACCAGGATGGCGACTCCTGGGATTATGCCGTCATCGAGCATCTTGGCACGAAGGCGACCGTCGAAGCAGCGGGAAATCCCCCGCCTCCGGGCACGCGGGACCTGCGTGATTGGCACAACGACACTTTTGTGAACGGCCCGTCGTGGGCTGACTTCACCAAAGCCCTGGGACTCGGTGACGACTCGAGCAAGAGCGCGGGCTCAGTGTATGCCGTGTCCGTCTATCGCCCGATCGCGGGACATGACGACCAGTTGGAAAAGGAATTGAGCGCACCGCCAGTGCGGCCCGCCGATACTTCGGCCGGCAACGTCCTGATGCAACATCTGGAAGGCGGCCCGTGGCGCTTTCTCACTATCGTTCGGTACGCCTCATGGGCCGATTTCGCCACCAACGAAACGAACAGCGTGGCACAGAGCAACAAGAACGAAGGCGGCTGGTTTAGCCTGCGCGAACATACTTCATTCCACAACGACACTCTCGCGGACCGCATCGCTCCGTAGGCGAACGCGAATCCATCTCCGGCCGCCCTTCCGCTAATAATTGAAGGGCGCGCCCGAGGGAGCTCTGCCGTGTTCGCCGTCTTCCGGCTAGACGTAAACGAGGGAACCGCAACGCCAGCAGGTGAACCACTCCCACCCTTCCGAAACGTAATTGGCGGCGCCATCATTCCAACAGGTGTAGGCCATCCGTTTCGACCGAGGCCCGGCTTCGGCTGAATCGGCTTCCGGTTTTTCCGTTCCGGGACCGCCCTCTTTGTCGGGTTTCCTGCCTGTTTTCTCCTCAGCCATAAATGATTTCTTCCCTGACCTCCGAGCTCCAATTAGAGCCTGGAGGCCAGGCAAGGAAGCGCAGGGCATGGAACCCTGCTCTTCCGCTTACCTGGCTTGAGCCGCTTAGGTGTAATTCAGCGCGCCGCAACGCCAGCAGGTGAACCACTTCCAACTCGGGTCGATGTAGTTTCCTGCGCCGTCGTTAAAGCATGCATAAAGCGCCTGCCGCGAGCGACCACCGGCCTCTGACGCGTCCGCGCCTTTTTCCGTCCCGCCGCCACCCTGATCCTCGGGTTTCTTACCTGTTTTTTCGTCAGCCATAACTAGCTTACCTTTCTTTCTGTTGTTGTTGTTTTGCGTCGCCGTCACATCACTCGATGCGGCAGCAAATCTTTTCTTTTTATTCCTGGCGCTTCAAGTCCTTTTCTTCCAGCCCCCCTTGCTTCGCCATCCCTGATTAGACTCGCCGTATCGCCTTTCTTGCGAATTATTTCCGGGAGACAATTCATGACTCAAAATCAAACTCGTTGCCGGCATCCTCGCTCAGCCGGGTATCGCGCGCCCGCTCAGCCCGCTCCCTGACATCGCCGGAGGCGGTGCGGCGGAATGATCGGCCGCTTTCGCTCCCCCCGCCTCTTCAGCGTGATAGAGCTCATAAAATAGACCGCGCTTCGCGAGCAGCTCGTCAGCCGTTCCACGTTCCTCGATTTTCCCTTCGTCCAGAACGATGAAGTAATCGCAGAACGGCATCAGCCATCGCAAATCGTGGTCCACCACCATGACGGTGTGGCCCTTCAGCGCCTGCTGAATCATTTCCAGCATCGCGAATTTCTCCATGTTATCCATGCCGACGGTCGG
>JBEEHU010000139.1:0-14776 GCA_041167565.1 Verrucomicrobiota bacterium
TCGCGACATTGCAATCGGGGCTGGAGGTGACATGCACGGCGCGGACCGTGGCGCAGACCGGCGTGGAAATGGAAGCGTTGACCGGCGTCGCGGTCGCGCTGCTCACCATCTACGACATGTGCAAAGCCGTGGATAAGGAAATGGTGATGAGCGATGTTCGGTTGCTGAAGAAGACAAAAAGCCCTGTAGCGGCGGTCTATGACCGCCGACGCCAACCCAAACGGCGCTCATAGAGCGCCGCTACAGGAGAAATGCAGATCACTGTCGGTATCATCACCATCTCCGATCGCGCGGCGGCGGGCGAATACCTCGACCTCGGCGGGCCGGCCCTGAAAGATTTCTCGCAAAAACAGGGGTGGCAGGTTTTGGCGGAAGCGATCGTTCCCGATGACATGACGCGCATTCAGGAAACGTTGCGGTCTTTCTCCGATCAGGGATGCGCGCTGATTTTGGCGACCGGCGGAACCGGCATTTCGACCCGTGATGTTACGCCGGAAGCGATCCGCGCTGTCATGCGCGTGGAGCTTCCCGGTTTTGGCGAAACGATGCGGCGCGAATCGATGACGATCACGCCCAATGCGATTCTGTCTCGCAGCCTCGCCGCCGTCGTGGAGCGTTCGCTCGTTCTGGCGTTGCCCGGCAAGCCATCGGGAGCTGTGGAATGTCTCGGCTTTGTCGTGGGCGCGATCCCGCACGGCGTAGCCCTGGCCCAACGCGTGCCGACATCCTGCTGATTGCATAATGGAGGGCGGAGCTCCTGCGACGCCGGGTGCGCTGCCCGGGCTCGCGGAGCTCGCCCTTCCAATCAATCCGGGAAAATGAGGAGCCGCATGAATTGTTTTCCTTTGTCGGTCAGATGCGCGGCTTTCCCTCGGCCGGCAATTCTTTCGCTCGTCAACAGACCGGCATCGCCAACGCCCGGCTTCATATAAGATAACTCAAGTTCGCTCACTCCTTTCGCGTTGCCCTCGATTTTCAGCGGCACACCCGCGCGATTGAACGAGACCTCCCAGCTCGCCGGCGCCCCCTCGGTTTTGGACTTAACCAGCCAGGGATAGAATTTCGGCAGATCGAAATTGCGCGAGGCGGGAAACAGGACGCGATAAAGCGCTTCGTCGCCGGCCACGAACTCCGGGATTGTAAGCCCGGGCCGCTTCTGCAGCGCGAGGTAAAGACGCGCGATATCGAGCCCCATCAGATTCAATCCATTGTAGAGGCCGTGCCGATTCGGTTCGGTTTTGAAAAACGTCTCGTGCCAGGCTTCGAAATGCCGGCTCAACATCAGGTTCAATTCGAGATGCAGATGGGCGCGCGCCTGATTCAAACCTTCGCCGGTATGTCCCATCACCCCGAGTTGATCGCGCTGCTCCACATGTTGGCCGGCGCGCACCGCGATCGAGCTCAAGTGCCCGTAGAGACTGTAGTAATTGCAGCCACCGAAGCGGTGCTCGACCACGACGTACTTCCCGTAGTTCGAATAGCCCGGCACAAGATTCGTGTGCACGACCGTGCCGGCCGCGATCGCGCGCACCGCATCGAGCGGCTCGCCACTCGCATCGCGTTGCAGCGGACGAGTGTCGATCCCTTCGTGGAGACGAGTGTAAACAATCCCGCCCGAGGTCTCGACCGGGTTGCGCACAAATCCATAACGGCCGCCTTCCCACGGCGTCGATTTTTCGCCTTTGTAATCGCGGTCGACGTATTGATAAAACGCCGGGCCATCCCCGCGGAAAATTGCGTCATTGTCCGTAGGCAAGGCGAGGTTGAGCGGTTGCGTCTCGCCTCGCAGCATCACTGGGAAGGCGATCAGCAAAGCAAACGCGCAGCATGCGGCGTGGCGCGTCGTCTCGCTATTTCTTGCGCGCATTGATCAGCGGCCAATCCTTCCTCATCAGCTCGATCTCATTGGAGGTTAGGCCCGACGCGATGTAGATTCTGCCGTCCGAAACCCGACGATCGATCTGGAGCTCACTGAGCGGACGACCATTTACAAAAATGAAAAGAAACGTTCCGCGCCGTTCGACGCTGAGTGAATCGAGAGTGAGCCTGCCGTGATCGTTCAATTGCCAAAGCGCGCCGTAACTTCCATCGGCCGCGGGATAAACCTGAAACGCAATCACATCGCGCTCCGACAAGGACGGCATTTTTTCTATCACCACGGTTTTGCCCGACAGGATCGATCGAATTTGGGTCGAGAAAACCGGGCCGTTGCTCGAGCTCACCTCCGTGTGCGCGCGAAAGGTGGAGTGCGGCCGTTTTGCCTCGCAAACCGACAACGCCAGGAGACTAATCATGGCGGAGACGGCCGCGATTCTCATGGCGGATTGATAAAGGGTTTGACAGGATTTGCAACGCCCATGCGCCGATCCATCGCCATTGCGTTCCTTTTCCTTGCGGTCGCGACTCGCCTGAGCGCGCAGGAACCGACGCCCGAAAAACGCGGCGGATGGTTCACCCGGATGCTCCATCCGTTTCAATCCAATCCCGCGCCCAATTACAAGGATGCGCGGCTCCGCGGTCTCGTCCTCGAGTTAAAACTCTCGCCGCAGCCCGTGAAATTATCCGAGGTCCGTCAACTCGAAGTAAAGCTGACCCTCAAGAACGTTTCGAAACGCGCGGTCATCCTCGATTTCCCGTCCGAGCAGCGGATCGAGATTTACCTGCGCAATTCCACCGACGCCATCCTGACGACCTGGAGCGACAACCACGCGTTTGAAGACAAGCCCGGCACCATCTTGATCAACCCGCTCGAGCATATCGATTATCCGGAAACGATCGCTACCCGCGATCTGGCCCCGAACAAAGTTTTCATCGTCGAAGTTTTTTTCCCGCAATATCCCGAGCTCCGCATCCGCCAAAAATTTCTCACTGCGCCGTGAGGTAGCTCGTGTCCCTGGAGATGAAGCTCTTCTCCGATTACCACACCCATCCTCAGGGCCATCGCGTCCAGCCTTACGCTCAGACGCTGCTCCAACCATGGGTCGATAGCGCGCGCGAACGCGGTCTGACCGATATCGCTTTCACCGATCACGATCGTTATCACGAAGGCGTTGACCTCGATCAGATCGAAAAGCTGCGCTCGAAAAATCCCGAGATGAAAATTCGCGCCGGCCTGGAGCTCGACAACGATCCAGTCCGCTCCAGTATCGGACGGACTTGGGTCGAACAAAACTGGGACCGCCTCGATTTCGTTCTTGGGTCGGTTCATTTTCTCGAGCGTCCCGATCAAATGTTCGACAGCGTTCCGGCCGGCGCGGAACAATTCGCCGGCCGCGACATCGACGAGATTTACGCCGATTACTTTCGCCGCATTCGCGAGATCGCCGCGACTGGTTTGGTCGATTGCCTGGCGCATCTCGATCTCATCAAGATTCACGGCCATCGCCCCAACTCCGATCTGAAAGCGATCGTTTCGGAAACGCTCGATTTCATCGCCGCGCGCGGTCTCTGCATCGAGCTTTCGACGGCGGGATGGCGCAAACCGGTCAACGAGTTATACCCGTCCGACGAGATCATCCAACTGGCGATGGAGAAGGGGATTCAATTCACGACCGCTTCCGACGCCCATTCACACGTGCAGCTCGGCGAAAACTACGATCGGCTATCGGAGAAAATAACGCAGTTGGGAATCAAACAGGTCTGCGTCTTCGAGAAACACCGGGCGGAACTTTGCGCGCTGTAGCGCGAACGTCAGAGTCCCAGTCCTGCAATTCCCAAACCGCCGGTGATCTTCGTCATCTCGGATTGCGCGAGGTCCTTGCCTTGCGCGATCGCCTGCTTCACGCCGCTCAACACCGCTTCTTCAAGAAATTCCACGTCCTCGGGATCGACGATCTCCTTTGCGATCTTGATCGAGATGACATCGCCCGATCCATTCGCCACTACGGTCACCTTCCCGCCGGCCGCCTGGACTTCTACCGTTTTGTCTTCGAGCTCGGCCTGCGTCTTCGCCATTTGCTCCTGCATCTTCTGCGCCTGCTTCATCAACTTGTTCAGGTTCATAATGGTCAGCTCGTCTTGATTTCGCCTTTGAAAATTTCCAGCGCTTCGCGAATCAGCGGATCATCCTTGAAGGTCGCCTGCGAGTCCTCCTTTTTTTTCGGCGGCGTCGCGGGTGACTCGGCTACGGGGCGAACGGGAAGGCCCTCCTTGAGAGCCATCCTAACTTTCAAACTCTGCCCACTGATCTCTTTGATGAGCGCCTCCAGGAAATCCCGGGTGCGCGGGCTGGCCAGCGATTCCATCGCCGTTTTTTGTTCCGGCGGAAATCCGAGCTGGAAAAAATGTCCCTCGATTCCCAGCGGCCTCGCCGAGTCGACCCAGGCGTGGATTAATGGTCGGCGCGCCCGAATTTGTTCGACCACTTTCAGCCAGACCGCTTCGTGATCGATCGCTTTGGGTTCCGGCGCTGGTGATAAAGTGGCCGGTTCCGGCTCCGATTGTTTCGTCGCTGTTTTTTCCGCCACCCTAGGAGCTTCGGCGGCGATTATCTTGGCGGCTTGCTTCGCGGAAGTCGGGGCCGGCGATTTCCCGTCACGCAATGCGGCCAGGTTCTCGATCACTTCATTCAGCGTGACCTGGCTCAAGGTTTGAATCGCTTTGATGACCGCGACTTCGAAGTGCAGCCGCTTGTTCGGCGCCCATTTCATCCGGCCTTCCGCCGCCGCAAATTGATCGATCAATTCGAGCAACCGATCGGTCTCGATCATCGCGGCCTGGGTCTCGAGAGATTTTTGCAGCTCGGGATTCAAATCGTCCGCGAGCGCGTCCGGCTTCACTTTTCCGACGAGCAAATCGCGCAGATACGAAATCAGGTCGGACATCAACTTCATCATGTCCTTGCCGTTCTCGGCCTCGGCGTGGAGCAGATCGAGAGCTTCGGGGGTTTCGCCGCGCAGAATGTGTCCGGTAAAATTCGCGACGGTTTGTTCGCTGGTGAAACCGAACACGCTCAGGACATCCGGCTCCCCAATCTTGTCCCCGCAAAAGGCCACGAGCTGATCGAGCATCGATTCTGCGTCGCGCAATCCGCCATCGGCCCCGCGCGCAATCGCGTGCGCGGCCGCGGGATCGAGAGAAAACTTTTCCTTTCCCGCGATGAATTGCAGATGCTGCGCGATCAAATTCGCCGGGATGCGATGGAGATCGAAGCGCTGGCAGCGGCTCAGAATTGTCGGCAAAACTTTTTGCGGCTCGGTTGTCGCGAAGATGAACTTCACGTGGGGCGGCGGTTCTTCGAGCGTCTTGAGAAGCGCGTTGAACGCGGCCGAAGTGAGCATGTGCACTTCGTCGATGATGTAGATTTTGAAGTGCCCTTTGCTCGGCGCGTAACGGACGTTGTCGCGCAGCTCGCGCACCTGCTCGACGCCGTTGTTGCTCGCGCCATCGATCTCGAGCACATCGAGGCTGTTGCCGCCGGTGATTTCCTTGCAGCTATCGCAAACACCGCATGGAGTGATGGTCGGTCCGTTCACGCAATTGAGCGCTTTGGCCAGGATGCGCGCCGTCGAGGTCTTCCCGATCCCGCGCGGCCCGACGAAGAGATAAGCGTGCGCGAGGCGGTTTTGCTCGACCGCGTTTTTGAGCGTGCGCGTGACGTGCGCCTGACCGACGAGATCGTCAAAAGTCTGCGGCCGATACTTTCTCGCGAAAACCTGATAGCTCACGAGTTGAATCTAATCCGGTCAATCGCCTGCGAAAACAGAAATCAGAAAATTGGACAGGATTAACAGGATTTATCGGATTGAAGAGGGGCCTTCCATTGAACGTTGGACGTTGGACGTTGGACGTTGGACGTTGGACGTTGGACGTTTCTTCCTTCGCCATGAATGTCACACCGCCGCGCCTGATCGGTCTCGCCCTGTTCCTTTTCGTATCGCTTCTTCACGCCGGCGAACCAGCGCAGCCCGCCATCCGCGCCCGCGCTCTCGGCATTCCCTTCGACGGCGCGCCCGGCGCTCTCAACGCGATCACCGACGTAGTCGGCATCGAGATCGGCACCACGACGCTCATTAGCGGCGAAGGCAAACTCGAAGTCGGCAAAGGACCCGTCCGCACAGGTGTCACTGCCATTCTTCCGCGTGGCCGGCGTTCCTTCGACGATCCGGTTTACGCCGGATATTTCAGCCTGAATGGAAACGGCGAGATGACGGGCACGGCCTGGGTGGACGAGAGCGGTTTTCTGGAAGGGCCGGTGGTGATCACCAACACTCATAGCGTCGGCGTCGTGCGGGACGCGACCATCGCGTGGCGCGTCAAGCAGGCCGGCCCCGATCCGACCGGTTTCTCATGGAGTCTGCCCGTGGTCGCTGAAACGTGGGACGGGTATCTCAACGACATCAACGGTTTTCACGTCAAGCCCGAGCACGTGGTGCATGCGCTCGATACCGCAAAGGGCGGAGCGGTGGAGGAGGGGAGCGTCGGCGGCGGGACCGGCATGATTTGTTACGAATTCAAAGGCGGCAACGGCACCGCCTCGCGCGTTCTCGACAAAAAGAGCGGCGGTTATGTGGTGGGCGCATTCGTCCAGGCCAATTGCGGTCGACGCCCCGCCCTGATCATCGCGGGCGTCCCGGTCGGGAAAGAGATCACCGCGAACGCTGTCTACAGCAAGGAAGCCGGCTCGATCATCATCGTCATCGCCACGGACGCGCCTCTTTTGCCGCACCAGCTCAAGCGCCTCGCGCGACGGGCCAGCCTGGGCCTCGCACGCACCGGCAGCGTGTCGGGCAATGGCTCAGGCGATCTCTTCCTGGCTTTCTCCACGGCGAATCCCCACGCTGCCGATCCCGCCGCGCCGACCCATTCCGTGACGACCGTGCCTAACGACCTGATGGACCCGATCTTTACCGCAACCGTGCAGGCAGTGGAAGAAGCGATCGTGAACGCACTCGTGGCGAATCAAAGCATGACCGGCCGCGATAACCATCACGTCGATGCGCTTCCGCACGAGCGGGTGCGCGAGCTGATGAAAAAATACAACCGCGCGAAGTGACGCCGGCAGCTACAACGCGGAAATTTTACGCGAGCAGGCGTCGTCCACTCAGAAGCGAGCCGGCTGGTTTCCGCAGAACTCCGGCGCTGGGCGTTCCGGAACTGATGCGCACCGTGACGCACGCGTCGCTCGGATCTTTCCCGGCGAAATTCCGCTCCCATTCCCTGCTGGCCGCGGCGAGGACGCGGGCATAATTCAGATCGAGCGCTTGCCTTAAGCCGCTGATCAAACGGCGACTGTCGATGATGGTGTCCGAGATGGCGCGGGTCTGCTGAGAGGCGTTCATGGCGGACTCCTGAAAAAGCAGGATTTGCGCCTCTGTTAATGAAGCCTCCGGCTTTTTTTCCTTGGTTTACAGCGACGCTGCCAGGAAGCTCGATTATTCCTCCCCTAGTTCCTCTTCCAGTTCCTTCTTTAGGTGCTGGCGCGCGGATTTTTTTATGGCGCGGCGCGCTGCGGCCACGGCTTGTTTTTCCGCGAGTCTTTCCTGCCGCGTCCGGGTTTCCTCGGCGCTCGGCAGATGAGAAATCTTCGGACGCTGAGCGCCGACCTTCTTCTCGGTAGGCTTGGCGTACGGATCCATTCCTCATTAGCGAATCGGGAAACGCTCTAACCGCAAGGCAAAATCTCTCGACGTATCTGAACAAGTGTCTCTAGTTTGGCACTACTAAGATGAATTGGGACGCAATTAGCGCTGTGTCGCAGCTGATCGGCTCGATCGCCGTCGTGGTCTCAGTGTTGTATCTGGCGGTTCAACTGCGCAGCAGCACTCGTGTCGCGCGCGTGGCGGCGCAGGACGCGGCGGCGGCCGCGCTCCGCGACGTGACGAAACCGTTCATGGAAAATGCCGAGCTGAACCGGGTCTGGCGCATTGGTCTCGAAGATTTCAAGACGTTATCCGCGGACGATCAGGCCCGCTTCTTTCATGCCGCGCATCAATTTCTGAAGGCGCTCGAAACGATCCACTTTCATTACGTGTATGGATTGCTCGATGCGCAACTTTGGGAGGGTTGGCGGGAACTGCTCCGGCATTATGTGGCGACCCCTGGGCTCGAATATTATTTCAATCTTCGCGGTGCAGTCTTTTCGGCGCGCTTCCGAAAATTTATCACCGAACTGGAACCGGTCCCGGAGCGTTTTACCGTCGCCAATCTTCTGAGCAACGAAGATCGGCCCAGCGCTTAAACCACGATCATGTCTCTCGATCTCGCCGCCATTCTTGAAGCGCACGAACGCATTCGTCCGCATATCCATCGGACGCCCGTTCTGACCAGCGCGCGCCTCGACACGGCGCACGGCGCTTCGCTCTTCTTCAAGTGCGAGAATTTTCAAAAAGTTGGCGCGTTCAAGGCGCGCGGGGCCACGAACGCGGTGTTCGCGCTCGACGACGAAACCGCGCGGCGCGGCGTGGCGACCCATTCGTCGGGCAACCACGCGGCGGCGCTCTCTCGCGCGGCGAAACTGCGCGGCATTGCCGCGCATATCGTGATGCCCTCAAATTCTCCGAAGGTAAAAGTGCGCGCGGTGGAAGGGTATGGCGGCCGCATCGTTTTTTGTGAGCCCACCCAGAAGGCGCGTGAGGTCGCCTGCGCCCAGTTGATCGCGGAAACCGGCGCGACTTTGATTCATCCATTTGAAAACGAACAGGTCATGGCGGGTGCGGGGACGGTGGCGGTGGAATTGCTGGAAGACGTTTCCGATCTCGATTTTCTTCTTTGTCCCGTCGGCGGGGGCGGCGTTCTTTGCGGCTCCGCGGTCGCTGCCAAGACGCTGCGGCCCGGGATAAAAGTCATCGCGACGGAACCGGCGGGGGCGGCGGATGCCGCGGAGTCCTTTCAGCAAGGCCGATTGGTTTACCAGGAAAGGAAAAACACGATTGCGGACGGATTACGCACGAACCTGGGCGCGCCGAATTTTGTCCTGATCCAACACTACGTCGACGATGTCGTGACCGTGAGTGAAGAGGGAATCATCGCGGCCATGCGCGCGATCTGGGAGACGATGAAGATCGTCGTCGAACCGTCCGGTGCGGTTTCATATGCGGCCATCCTCGAAGAGCGGTTCGATTTTCGCCGAAAGCGAATTGGTCTCATCTTGACTGGCGGCAACGTCGACCTCGACGCGCTTCCGTGGATGAAGGCATAGCGCCTTCTCGCATCCTAAACATTTGCTCGCTTCGCTGCGGCGCGGTCTCTAATCTCGCGCCTTTCCAACAACAGAAAGAATCCAATGCTAAAATCCATTCTCGGAGTCATCGTCGGGTATATCGTTATGGCGATCTTTGCCTTCACGGTCTTTACAGGCGCTTATTTTGGGCTCGGGGTCGATCGCGTCTTTGAACCCGACAGCTACGTTATCTCCACCACCTGGATCGCGCTGATGATCGTCATCACGCTAATCGGCGGAATTATCGGCGGCCTGGTCTGCGCCGCCATCAGCAAGAGCAAGACGACCTGCATGGTGTTTGCCGGAATCGTTTTCGGGCTCAGTCTGGTTTTTGCTCTTCCGAGTGTCATGAAGGAGCGCCCATCCACGGTCCGTGCGGGCGATGTTCCTAATCTTCAGGCGATGCAATTGGCGCAGCCGCCAGCGTGGCTTTGCCTGCTCAATCCAGTGCTGGCCGCCGTTGGCATTATGTTGGGCGCGCGCATGAAGAAAATGCCCACGGTTTGACGAAGCCACGTCGGGATCTTTTCCCAACCGAGGAAACACTGAATGGTGAAATCGATCGTTGCCGTCATCGCGAGTTACGCCGCGATGTTTATCTTTTCCATGGCTGTCTTCATGGGCGCTTTCCTGGCGCTCGGCGTCGAGCGGGTTTTTCAGCCGGACAGTTACGAGGTCTCGACGCTTTGGATGGCCCTGGCCGCGCTTCTTTCGTTTTGCGGATCGATCCTTGGCGGCTTGATTTGCGCAGCCATCAGCAAGAGCAAGCGGACCTGCCAGGTCTTTGCGTTCATCGTTTTCTTCCTCAGCCTGCTGGCGTGCATTCCCGCGATGAAGCGAAACCCGGATGCGCCCAACGTCCGTGCGGGTGAAGTCTCCAATTTCGAAGCCCTGCGTTTGGAGGTTTCGCCGATGTGGTTCCACTTCCTCACTCCCGTGATCAGCGCTGCAGGCGTTCTTCTCGGCGCGCGAATGAAATTGCGTCCGAACGCGTGACTCTTCTGTAGCAATCGCCCTGCGGGCGACTTCAGAGAGCGGCGAGCGATACCCTGGCGCTTCGCATAGCGAAGCGGCTACAGTTGATCCGTGATCTCGACCTTGATCAGGCCGGTCGTGCCTTCATGAGTCATGTTGCCTTCCGTCCAGCCATCGGTGGGATAGAAATATTGTTCGTAGCGCCAAAGCATTTCCAGCTTCGCTCCAGACCGCTTCTTCCAAACCAACTCGTGATAATAATGCCGCTTCCAGGATGGAGCATGGCCGGTCATGAAATTGAAATCGAACGGGGTCGGCCAACTCAACAAGCTTCGCCGCACGATCAATAAAACTTTATCATCCTTTTCCGGTTGGACGGTGAAAGCGGCCCCAGAATCTTGAGGTGGCGCGGAGAACAATTCGCCGAGCAAGAAAGATCGGCCGGAAGTAGTTAGCGCGAGCTTGTTATTTGCATCCGGCGCGATGCGCAACGGGAACGGCTGATGATCCAATCCCGTCGTCCCAAGGAACCCGCCTCCCAGTCGCAGCAATCCTCCCCTCTCGGGGCCGTCATAACCAAATTGGGTGATCGGCGCGCGTTGAACCTCCACCGTCCCGAATCGATCGACGAAAAGCGCCAGTTGCCGGCCGCCAAAGATCCAGCCGAGGCCGGCCGCGGCGAGAATGGCGAGAACCAACAGCGTTCGAAGAATGATTCGGCGCATGTGAGCCCTGCGCTCCCCGGAAAAATCGGGAGAACTACTTCACGCTAGCCGGCACGGGGATGACATACTTCCCGTCCTTCTCGGCGATGAAATTCTCGGTCGAACTGCTGGAGCTCCCGTTGGCGTCCTTGGTCTCTAGGCTGATTTTCAGTTTCTTGGTCGGCTTCAGCGGCAACTGCGCTTTGACGCCGTTGGGCCCCGTCTGAACTTCCGCTGCTTTCTTCACATCTTCCGGCGTGAGCTCGACGAGTTCGATCTTGGAAATCTTCGCGGTGCCGGCGCCTTCCGATTGCATCATTTTGTAGAACTCGAGCGCCATCGGGTGCGCGTCCTTGGTGTAGAGAAAGGATTCCAGAGCAGCTTTGTCGCCCTTTTCGTAAGCGGCCTTGTATTTGTCGACAAACTCTTTGTCCTGCGCGGGCGTGCCAGCTTGAAGTGCAAAAGGCGCAAGGCACAGGGCCGCGATAAGGAATTTGGTTTTCATCGCGGCAGTTAGAAGGCGCGAACCGGAAACAACAAGCTTTATTATTCCTTCTGGAAGAGGCGCGCTCCTTCGACCGACATCCCGTGCGTCAGCTTCAGATGAAGATGATTGCTCAGGAAGTCATCAACAGGAATCCACTGCCCGTCGATCTCGATCCGCTTTGTCCAGGCGCAGATTTTCAGCAGACCTTTTCGAAGCTGCGCGATCTCGGCCGAGGCCTCATGCAACTGTTGCTCACTTTCCTTGCGGCTCGTGATGTCCTGGATTTGCGAGATGAAAAAACGCGGCGACCGGTCTCCGCCGCGCACGAGCGAGACGCTCAAGAGGACCCAGACGATGTCGCCGTTCCTGTGGAAGTAACGCTTCTCCATCTGGTAGCTGTCGATCTCACCGGAGAGCATTTTGCCGACATAGGAGAGATCGAGATCGAGATCGTCGGGATGCGTGATGTCCTGGAACGAACCCTGAAGCAGTTCGTCTTCGGTGTAGCCGGTGATCTCGCAGATGGAATGATTCACCCGCAGCCATTTGCCATCGAGCGCGACCAACGCCATCCCGATGGCCGCATGGACAAAAGCATTCTGAAAAAGCGAATCAGCTTCGGGCGAAGGATCGGGAGCGGAACTTTCCAAAGACATGACGCGGGAGAAACGACAGATGGTATCGAACTGATCCTGGGTGTCCATCCTGGAAATAGGGAAAAATCAATTGGCCGTCCCATCTCGCAGGTCGATGCGCTTGTGGCAGAGCGGACCCGCGCTAATATCGAAGAATGTTCCGTCGCAATCTCTTTGCCGCCCTCCTTGCGTTTCTATCCTTCTCCAGCGTCGCCGCCGCGGCGGACTGGTCGACCGACTACGCAAAGGCGCTCGAGGCGGCCAGAGCCCAGAACAAGCGCGTGCTGTTGGATTTTACCGGGTCCGACTGGTGCGGACCGTGCATCCAATTTAAGAAGCAGGTCTTCTCGCGACCGGAATTCGCCGCCTACGCGGAAAAGAACCTCGTCCTGGTTGAAGTCGATTATCCGCAGCGGAAAAAGCAATCGCCCGAACTGGTGAAGCAGAACGAGCGGCTTTCGAAACAGTACGGCATCGAGACAAAAGGGTTCCCGACGGTGGTGTTGCTTGATCCCAACGGAAAAATCCTGCGTGAGCTCACCGGGTATGACGGCGAGAGCGCGGCCAACCTGATCGCCTGGATCGAGGGTAAGGCGAAGAAGTAGTCTGGCGTTCCGTGGATTCCAAGGTGATGCCCGCTGCTTCTCTGTGCGCTTTACTTGAACAATCGATCGATTATGCCGGAATGTTTCCGCCGTGCGGCCTCGAACTGGGGCCGGCGTTAACAAATCAGGCGCGCTACGTTCGCCTGGACGAGAGCTGGATGCTCAATGCGTTTGTTCTGCCCGTGGGGCAGTTCGACGCAGCGAAACAATTTCTTCCGCTGTTCGACCCGCTGCATCCCCTCTGCATTTCTGCGCTCGGGCCAAGGACGGAGAATGCGACGGCGTTTCGTGAAGCGCTCGTCGAGACGGATGCGGCCATTCGTTCGCTGTCGGCGCACAATGTCGATCTGGTCTCGATCAGGCAGCTCGAAATGTTTTTGCCCGGCGAGGCCGATTCCACTTTGTTGGAAGAGGCGGGGTCGATCGTGGGAAGTTTACCCGCGTTCTGGGAAGCACCGGCGGAGAGGGCGGAGCGGACCATTGGCTTGCTCGCCGAGCACAATTCCAACGCCGACGATCCGACCTTCGGTTACAAAATGCGCACGGGCGGAGTAACCGCGGATGCGTTTCCCACGTCGGCGCAGATCGCCCCGGCCCTGGTCGCGCCGGCAACGCATCAGGTGCCGATCAAATTCACGGCCGGTCTGCATCATCCGCTGCGGCAATATCGCGAGGAGGTGCAAACCAAGATGCACGGCTTTCTGAATGTGCTCGGCGCCGCCGTCCTGGCCGCCGAACACCGATGGGATGCCGCGCAGACGACAGCCATGCTCGAAGACCAAGACGCGAGCTCATTCAAGTTCGATGACGAATTTTTTGCCTGGCAAGATTGGAAGATCGACCTCCAGCGGCTAAGAGACCGGCGGCGGTTCGTGACGACATTCGGCAGTTGTAGCTTCGACGAGCCACGTGAAGATTTGCGCGCCTTGAAACTTTTCTAACGATGCCTGCTCTCAAATCTTTTGTCGAAGTCGCGGCCGACTCGCATTTCCCGATCCAGAATCTTCCCTTTGGAATCTTCAAGCCAGCGAACGGCGCGGCGCGCGTCGGGGTCGCGATCGGTGAATTGGTGCTCGACCTCTCCTTGCTGGAAGAGCTTGGTCACTTTCGCGCGCCGGAATTCAAACAAGGCGCTGTTTTTTCCCAGGACGCCCTGAACGCTTTTCTCGCTCTCGGGCGGCCAGCGTGGCGCGCGGCACGTCAGGTGATTCAGAATCTGCTTGATGCTAATACCGGGACTTTGCGCGATAACGCGGCGTTGCGCGCCCGAGCATTCCACGCCCAGAAGGATGTCACGATGCAGTTGCCCGCGCGCATCGGCGATTACACGGATTTCTATTCGTCGTATTACCACGCGCATAATGTCGGCACGATGTTGCGCGGCCCGGAAAACGCGCTGATGCCAAATTGGAAATGGCTGCCGGTCGGTTACCACGGCCGTGCGAGCTCCATCGTGGTGAGCGGCGCGGACGTGCGGCGTCCGCACGGCCAAACCAAGCCGCCCGATGCCGCCGAGCCGACATTCGGCCCAAGCCGCAGCTTCGATTACGAGATCGAGACGGCGTTCTTCATCGGGCCAGGCAACGCGCTCGGCGAACCGGTGCCAATCGAACAGGCGCGCGATCACATTTTCGGGCTCTGCCTCATGAATGACTGGAGCGCGCGCGACGTGCAGGCGTGGGAATACCAGCCGCTCGGTCCTTTTCTCGCGAAGAATTTTTGCACGAGCATATCGCCGTGGGTGGTGAGCCTGGAGGCGCTGGAAGAGTTCCGGAGACCGTTGCCGCCGCAGGATCCCGCGCCGCTGCCGTATCTGCGAGCGCCAGACGATTTCACCTACGACATTGAACTCGAAGCGCGCCTTCAGACTGCGACAATGCAAGCGCCACACGTCATCACGCGCTCCAATTTTCAAAACCTTTACTGGAGCATCGCGCAGCAGCTCGCGCATCACACGGTGAATGGGTGCAATCTTCAGCCCGGCGATTTGCTCGCCAGCGGAACAATCAGCGGGCCGACGGAAGAGTCGCGCGGCTGCATGCTCGAGCTGACCTGGCGCGGAGCGAACCCATTGACCTTGCCCAACGGAGAGAGCCGCAAGTGGCTCGAAGACGGCGATCGCCTAACGATCACTGGCTGGGCCCAGGGGGATGGCTATCGCGTCGGCTTTGGCGAAGTAACGGGTCGCGTTCTTCCCGCTTAAGCTCTCG
>JBEEHU010000140.1:0-2650 GCA_041167565.1 Verrucomicrobiota bacterium
AAAAGTTCACGACGCGCTTTCCCTCGACGATTCAAACGGCCGTTTTCATTTTCAGTTGAGCGGCCTGATCGACCTCGAGACTTATTCCATCGATCAACCCGCGCCCGCCCTCATCTTTTCCGATCGCGATTTTCTCCTGAACCCGCGGCTGCGCTTGTTCCTCGACGCGCAGATCGGGCCGAAAGTTTATCTCTTCGCGCAAACGCGAGTCGATCGCGGCTTCGATCCGAGTGACGACGGCGCGCAGATTCGGCTGGACGAATATTTTCTCCGCTACAGCCCGGCGAAGAACGTCAATTTCCAAATTGGGCAGTTCGCCACCGTGGTCGGCAACTGGGTCGCGCGGCATGACTCATGGCAGAACCCCTTCATCAACGCGCCGTTGCCTTACGAAAATCTCACCGGCATCTGGGATAGTTGGGTGCCGGAAAATACGGACGAGCTTCTGGAGTGGGGCCACGTCGGCAAATACGACACCGGCGATTACTCCGACAAATATTTGCGCAATCCTATCATCTGGGGCCCGAGCTACGCCAGCGGCATCGCCGTCTCCGGCTCATGCGGCCGTTTCGATTACGCCGCGGAAATAAAAAATGCGGCCCTCGCCTCGCGGCCTGAATCGTGGAGCATCACTCAGGTTGGTTTGGAACATCCCACGTTCAGCGGGCGTGTGGGCTTTCGCCCGAATGAAATGTGGAACCTCGGCTTCTCCGCGAGCGGCGGTCCTTATCTCCTCTCCGAAGCCGCGCCTGCTCTGCCGGCCGGCCGCGGCATCGGCGATTATCGCGAGCTCGTTTTGGCGCAGGACCTGTCTTTCGCCTGGCATCACCTTCAAATATGGGCGGAATTTTACGAAGCGCGCTTTGAAGTGCCGCGCCTCGGAAACGCTGACACTTTTTCCTACTACTTCGAGGCGAAATACAAAATCACTTCACAATTGTTCGGCGCGTTACGCTGGAACCAACAGTTTTTTGGGACTATCCCCGATGAAGATCACTTCACCAAGTGGGGCAACGACATCTGGCGCATCGACGCGGCCCTCGGCTATCGCTTCACCGATTATCTCCAAGGGAAACTGCAATACAGTTTCAGCCGCCAGGAGACTTTGCGCGACGGCGAAAATCTCATTGCCGCGCAAGTCACCGTGAAATTCTAGATTGCGCACGCGAAGGTGGCTGGGGAGGGAATTGAACCCCCGACACGTGGATTTTCAGTCCACTGCTCTACCAACTGAGCTACCCAGCCGTGGTGCGCGGATCGCGAAAGCCGCGAGCGCGTCACTATGCGGAATTCGCGCCGGGGAGCAAACGGAAAGCGGGGCGAGGTTGGAGGATGGAAGATTGAGGATGGCGAAGATTCAGTCGGCGAAGCGGCGAGGCAGATTCACGGCGGTGGTAAGAAGATGGAGATAGTCGGCGCGCGGGATTTCGACGGCGCCGAATTGTTGGAGGTGCGGCGTCACCCATTGGGTATCGAGCAGAACAAACTTTCGTTCGCGCAGATGTTCGACCAGGGCGAGCAACGCGATCTTCGAAGCATCGCGGACGTGATGGAACATGGACTCGCCAAAAAACGCGCCACCGATCGCGACACCGTAAAGGCCTCCGGCGAGCGTGCCATTCTGCCAGGCTTCGATCGAGTGCGCGTATCCGAGCTGATGCAATCGGGTGTAGCTTTCAATAATTTCACGATTGATCCAGGTCTCAGGCCGCTCGGCGCATTGTTGCATCACTGCCGTGAAAGAAACATCGATCCGGGTCTCGAACGCTTTTTTTCGAACGACCCGCTCCAGAGTTTGCGGCACGTGAAACTCCTTGAGCGGCAGGATGGCCCTGGGATCGGGCGAAAACCATTCGATCTCCCCGCTCTCCATCGCCATCGGGAAAACGCCGAGCCGGTATCCTTGCAGCAAGACTTCCGGATCAATCATGAGGGGAAGTGACGAGTGACATGTGACGCGTGACGAGTTGAAAATCGGTAGAGGCCTTCGCCCCTCTTAACTGTCACTCGTCACTTGTCACTCGTCACTTTCTTAAGTATCCTTCGTTCTTGAAGGCCCTCTCTATCGCTTTCTGTGTCGCGAGCGCGATTCTCATCGGCGGTTGCGCCGATCCCATCGAAAAACCCCTCGGGAACGAGGCCCAGGAAAAATTCACGCGTGGCATCACCGGCAACGGTACGCTCGGCCCGATCGATCGCTCCGACGATCCTTATATCAAGGATCGCCATCCCTAGCCCGTGAAGACTGCCCGCACTGCGCATTCAAAAGTCCTCATCCTCGATTTCGGTTCGCAGTACACGCAGGTGATCGCGCGGCGCATCCGCGAGTGCCAGGTTTATTCGGAGATCGTCCGCTTCAACATCCCGGCGGAGGAAGTGGCGGCGCTCGCGCCCAAAGGCATCGTCCTTTCCGGCGGACCGGCCAGCGTTTACGACGAGCGGGCGCCTCAGGTCGATCCGGAGATTTTTTCGCTCGGAATTCCGGTGCTGGGGATTTGTTACGGGATGCAATTGATGGCGCATCATCTCGGCGGCCAGGTGGAATTCAGCGAACGGCGCGAATACGGCGCGGGCATGCTGCATGTCTCGAACGGCTCGAAACTCTTCGACGGCATCGGCGAGCAGATCGATATCTGGAGCAGCCACGGCG